>JBDTUW010000182.1:0-7519 GCA_040007555.1 Acidobacteriota bacterium
CGCGGCCGAGGCCGGGGAGCTGGTCACACATTTTGGCGAGCACCCGTCGCTCAGGGATCGGTCCGCTGCTCGAGACGCAGAAAGGATCAAGTCAGCGATATTCTTCTCGAAGCTCTGTAAGCTCTCGAGGCTGAAGAACGAGGATTGCAGCTTTACTACAAGCTTCTCAACGCTGTGTCCGGAAGGTCAATCCTGTTCGATGAGTACGCTCGGAAGATGATCGCCCTCGAGGAAATGCATGTCGGGAAGTCAACAAGATGCTGCGGAAACCCGGTGAAGTGAAAGAGGTCTCCCGAATAGGCTCCACGTTTTGGGCCGCCAGTGCACGTTGAGTTCACCTGCCTGGCAATCACAACTCGCAATGTCACGTGGCTCTCGATTGCCGTTGGACGGGGATCAGACTTTCGCTCCTGGCCGACCGTCCTCGACGACGAACGATGCTCGAGTGCTGACTTCGTTGTTAGGCGTCGCCACCGCGGCAACGACACGGAAGTCGGTCTGCCAGGTCTTCGGGTTCACTGCACAGCGAACGTAGCCACGCTGCCCGTTGAAGAATTTGATATGCGGATTTTTGGAGAGCACCAGCGGCGTGTTTGGCCGGTGGTCCGAGCCATCGCCCCCGGTCGTGATGGAGGTGCCAACAAATTCAGTGCCCACAACGGGAGAGTCCGCGCGATCGAAATCGGGTTTTAGATCGGCCACCCAATTCGAATGGATATCGCCAGTCACAACAATTGGGTTGCTCGGCTGGCGTTCCTTAAGAAACTCCAGTAGACGCCGTCGATTTGCAGCGTAGCCATTCCACTGATCCATCGGAAATCGCTTTTCTTCAGCCGGTCCGCTGTCGACCTGCGCCATCATCACCTGCTGCGCGATTACATTCCAGCGCGCCTTTGAGCGGCTGAGTTCACCTTTGAGCCACTTCTCCTGTTCCTCGCCAAGGATTGTTGCCTTTGAGTCAAGCGACTCAGCGCAAGGTGCTTTCGCTCCATCCCCACACGGCTGATCAGTTCGATATTGACGTGTATCAAGCAGGTAAAAGTTCGCGAGATTGCCGTAGCGTAGCTGACGGTAAATCTCGACGGTCCCCCCGGGCCTGAGCGTTGATCGCCGTACAGGTTGATGTTCGTACCACGCCTGGTAAGCCGCGGCCCGTCTCAACTTGAACTCTTCAACCGGCACCTTATCCTGCGATATTAGTCCGGCGTAGTTGTTCTCGACCTCGTGATCATCCCAAATCACCGCCCATGGAAATCTCGCGTGGGCCTCCTGCAGCAGGGAATCCCCCTTATAGAGCGCATACCGGTTTCGATAAGCCTCGAGCGTCGTTATCTCAGGGCTGTTGTGCTTACGCACCCTGTCAGTCGCTGGACCCTCATAGATATAGTCCCCAAGAAAGAACACGAGGTCCAGATCATCCTGCGCAAGATGCCGGTATGCATTGTAGTGACCGGTTTCATAATGCTGACATGAAGCAAACGCAAATTTCAGCTGCTCATTCTGTGCATGCGCAGCCGGCGCCGTACGGGTTCGACCAACGACGCTCGCCCCGGCATCGACCGTGAAGCGATACCAGTACCACTGCTCCGGCTTCAGACCCTCCACCTCGACGCGAACAGAATGCGCAGATTCCGGAACTGCTGAGACCTTTCCCTTAGCCACTATCTGCTGCATCCGCTCGTCGCGCGCGAGTTCCCAGGCGACGGGTACTCTCGTCGCTGGCATCCCGCCACCGTTGAGCGGATCGGGAGCCAATCGCGTCCAGAGAACTACACCGTCAGGACGTGGATCGCCTGACGCGACACCGAGACTGAACGGGTTGTCCGCAAAGCGTGTCGAATCGTTTTTTGTCCAACCGGCAGTAGCGCCTGCAATAGGGATGAGGAAGGCACTTCCAATTGTGGCTGCGGTACTCTTGAGAAAATGGCGGCGCTGGATGCTCGAACGAGTAGCCTGTTTGTCTGTCACGGATTTTTTCTCCTTGCGCTCCTTGAGCTGTATCGGTGGTCGGCGAGAAGTTCGCTTTTGGAAGCGTCAATCTAGCATAGAGGCACCGAAAAGGAGAAAGACGCGAGCCCCCGACTGCCTAAAGTCCGTGTTAAGCATCCGTGGTTGAGAACGCGCGTCAGGAATGCTGCATGCCGGCTGACGGATCACGCGACGAACTTGTAGCCAATGCGATGGACGGTAATGATGTAGTGCGGATCGCTGGGAGTTTCCTCGATTTTGTGTCTCAACTTGGCGATGTGCATATCGACGGTTCTGGTCAGCGGAAAGCTCCCATAACCCCAGACGGCATCGAGCAGCTGATCGCGCGAAATCACCTCGCCGCGGTGCTCAATGAAGTACCTAAGAATATTGAACTCGCGTGGAGACATTTCCAGCGGCACGCCACGACGCGTCACCTCGAATTTCTTGAAATTGACCGTGATGTCTGCAAATTGAAACGCTTCGGTCTGCGACGGTTGACGGTTGGTGCGTCGCAGCAGTGCCTCGACGCGAGCCATGAGCTCCATAAAACTGAACGGCTTGGTGACATAATCATCGGCGCCGATCTTGAGGCCAATGACCTTGTCGATCTCCTGACCGCGCGCCGTCAGCATGATGATGGGTGTCGCGTTGCCAGTGCTTCGCAGCTGTTTACAGACGTCGAATCCGCTCATTTTTGGGAGCATGACATCGAGAATAATCACATCGACGTCTCGTTCAGACGCGATCTTGAGCCCCGCTGAACCGTCGCGAGCGACCTGAACTTGATAGCCCTCGTATTCGAATCCGTCGCGCAGGGCGACAGCCATGGCCTGGTCGTCTTCCACGATCAGGACTTTTCCAGACATCGGCGCTTGCTCCATTTTGTTGACTGTCTCTTCCAGCGTGAACATATTACGCCCTCGCTCCGTGCCCCTCAACCTTCAAGGGATCTCCCGTCGCACTCTCGCTTCGAAGACCTGCAGTGTGACCGGAGTTTGGCAGCCAGATGGTAAAGGCTGTTCCGCGACCGGGTGTACTTTCCACCGTCACCTTCCCGCGATGTGCCTCAGCGACATGTTTGACAATCGAGAGTCCCAACCCACTGCCCTTGACGTCGTGCACGAGTCCCGTGCTGACCCGGTAGAACTTGTCGAATATCTTCTCCAGTTCATCGCGCTCCATCCCAATCCCTGAATCGGCAACCGTGACGGTCAGGAACGGACCCTCCGCGCCGATGCGAACAGTGATCTCCCTCGATTTGCCGGAGTACTTGACCGCATTGTCGAGGAGGTTGATAAAGGCCTGAGCGATCGCCTCGCCATCGAGCAGCGCCAGGTGCGCCTCGGGGAGTGCGTCTGAAGGTGTCTCAAAGGTGATCCTAAAGCCGCTTTGCTCGAGCCGGACGACAAAAAGGTTGAGCGTCTCGTCGATTAACTTGGGCAGGTGAGCCTGCTCAAATCGGTAGGTCTTCTGGCCAGACTCAATCTTCGAGAAATCGAGGATATTGTCTATCAGTTGCGTTAAACGGCGGCTCTCGGTTTCAATATACGCGCCGTATTCCTGTGTCTTCTCCGGGTCTTTCACCCGGCCCAGCTTGAGAAACTCTCCAAAAACGCGGATTGAGGCAAGCGGAGTGCGGAGTTCGTGCGAGACGTTCGAGACAAAGTCCGCCTTCATTTGCGACAGCCTCAGCGCACGCGAGGCGGTGCGCAACGCGAGGACGGCGCCACCGAGCAGCAGGAGCGATGCGAGGATCGAGAGGGAGAAGTTGACAAGGAAATACCGCCTTGCCAGCTGGTTCTCGGTCAGATCGCGCATGCGAATTCCAAGATAATAGTCCGTAAAGATAAATGGGAAACTACCGCCCGCCTCTGGCTCCTTACCTTCAGCCGTCTGATTCGAGAAGATAATCTTTTCACGACTATCCATGAGCGTGATGATCACTTCGTCCATTTCTTCCGGGTACGCCTTACGGAGCGTCGTTCGTATCGCCTCCGGGAAATAGACCTCGCGAAAGACCCTCTCATCGACGATCATCCCGGCAACGCCAATGACATTCGACCATTTGTCGAGGATGGGTTTGACGATGATTCGATTGTTTGGATCTCGCTCGTCCACACTCAGCTGATCTGAAACCGCTGTGGACTTGGTCATGATCATAGCGATCCATGTCGCAGCGCCCGCGTGAGCGGCTCGCCACTCCTGCGAGTTTGGCTCGCGCTCCAGGTGGGATGTCTCGGGATTAAAGAAGAGGATCGTCGCATAGGTGCGATCGTTACGGAGGTCAACCATCCCCACGAAGAGCCGGCGTGCGCCCTTAAAGCGATGCGTCCGGAAGTGCTCGGCGAGTTCGCTCGTGGTCTCCGGCGTAAAGCCAGACGCAGGAACCGCCAAAACCTCCTCCGCGGAGCGCCGGTAAACCCTGGTCACGTCCCGTGTGAGCTCCTGCAAATACTTGCGCATCAGCGCCCGGCGCGCCCATGGCATCGTGGTCTCGAGCTCCGACAAGGATCGGTATTGAAGCCCCAGATGCGCGACGACGGGCACAACCACGGCAATCAGTCCTATCCAGAGGGCGTGGTTCTTAAGAAAGACTTTTACTTTGCGCATGCAGACGGCTCCCGACCGGTGAACTATATCCCGGGCGCAAGCCCCCGTCTGCATTCCCCAACGCCTTTTTACAGCGAATTTACAGCTTTTACCCAAATTTACCAGACGGTGACGACATTTACCTGCCATTGGAGAAGAATTAACGATGGCGGACTGGGAAACACCGATACCGAATGTAATTGAGGTGGCTATTGGTCCTTCCGACTTGCCCCTCTCGCGCGCAATTAGCCGGGAAACTAAGGAGTAAGAATGGTACAGGAGACGAATTCCGTTCCTTCAGCAATTCAACCACGCCCCGCGCTCTCAATCGTTGGCAGAAAGCGGGCGATTTCCGAGGAGAACTACGAGTGTCTCATTGGCGTCAGTCCGAATGTCAGCGGGTTGAAGGAGTTCATTGCGGTCCAGGCGGCTCATTCACAGCCGACGCTTGTGATTGGAGACCGCGGTTTGCGCCAGGAGTCGATCGCACGGGCATTGCACGAGGCGAGCGACCATTCCGAAAGGCCGTTCTTCGCCGTCAATGCGCACAGTCTCAGTGGAGACGCGCTGCATGGTCTCCTCTTTGGCCCTCGAGGAGTTATCGAAACAATCGAACTCGGAACCATTTACATCAACGAGTTTGCCGGACTGCCCATCATGCTCCAGCAGCGTTTTGCCGCATACCTGGAGGAACAACGGTGGCGGGGCCCCGCTGGCCGCTTTGCCGGTCAGCGCCTCATCTTTGCGACCGAGGTAAGCGCTGGCGACCGCACTGCTGATAATCGACTCGCCTACGGGCTGATCGAACTACTCAAGCCAAACAGCTTTACGGTTAAACCATTGCGCGAGCGGAGTGAAGACATTCCTTATATCGCAAGTCATCTGGCGACGAAGCTGGCGAAGCGCAAGAACAAAGGGGCGTGCGAGATCACGCCTGAAGCCATGCGGCTGCTGATGGAGTACACATGGGACAGAAATATCGATGAACTGGAATCCGTCATCGAGGGAGCGATCGAGGCAGTCGCGCCGCAGCGTCTCGATGAGTCCCTGCTACCGCCACGCATCCGCCACGCGATGCTCACGTCTATCCCCGCTGAGGGGATACACCTGCCGGAGATTGTCGACGATTTCGAGCGATCTCTGATTGAAACCGCACTTCGACAGGCAGGCGGCAGCCAGACAAAAGCCTCACGCCTCCTCGGACTGCGGGTGCAAACGCTCAACATGAAGCTCAAACGCTTTTCTGAACAGACTGATTGCAAGATCTAACAATCCAGGAGACGTGAAGGACTCCCGGAATGAAAGTGCAGGCGGAGAGAGGCGCCCCCTCCTTCCGCCTGATTTATTTACGAATCGCCTGGTACACCAACCCGCCCTCTTTCCCGGCGCCTCGGTCGGCCGAAATTCGGTGCTGGACCGAAACTCACGTTCCTTTCTCAGCAATGGTTTGCAGCGGTACAAAGAAAATGGGCCGCGAAAAACTTGATTCACCCCGCAATGCAATTTATATAGTAACCTGACATTTGGTGATGGGCCTTGATCAAGACGCGCGCACCGAGTGAGTCAATGAACCAATCTTGTTGGTGAGGTGAAAGGAGCCGCCGCTAATGGCAACATATGTCATCTGCGAACCGTGCATAGGCACGAAAGACACAGCGTGTGTCGATGTTTGCCCTGTCGATTGTATTCATCCCCGAAAGGATGAAGGCGAGTACGAAGCCGCCGAGATACTCTACATTCACCCCGATGAATGTATTGATTGCGGAGCTTGCCAGCCTGCCTGTCCCGTCGAAGCCATCTTTCGTGATGAGGATGTCCCGGAAAAATGGCAGCATTTTATTCAGATCAATGCTGACTATTACAAATAGGCTCGTGGCGCCGCAAAGGCGCGACGGTGGACCGACCACTGGTTAGGAGTAAGAGGCATATACAAATCCCGACAACCCGCTCCTGGCAAGTGTTTCCATTCCGTCATCAATTCCAGGCGGGTAGAGCCGGTAGCGACAGATTACTGAGAATCTCCACCCCAACAGGAATTATCGAGTCTGATCCTCCCGCTGTAACTCCTCCATCACTTGATCCTTTGGCGATCCGCTGGCGATCATCTGGACGATTTGTGGGTCCCGACCGCGGGGCACAGGCAAGAGAAAGGACCTTGAACGAATGGGAAAGCTGTCGATTCGCGATGTCGATATTAAGGACAAGCGAGTCTTCCTCCGAGTTGATTTCAATGTCCCTCTTGAGGGTGCGAAGGTCACTGACGACACTCGTATTCAATCTGCGCTCCCGACCATTCAATTCGCAGTCGACAAGGATGCCAGGATCGTGATTGCATCTCACCTCGGAAGACCAAAAGGGAAACGAAATCTCGAGTATTCACTTGCTCCAGTCGCGCGCCGGCTTTCCGAAATCCTTGAACGTGACATCGCGCTCGCGCCGGATTGCGTCGGGCCGGAGACGGAAGCTCTCGTCAATGCGCTGCCATCTGGCGGGATACTGATGCTCGAGAATCTAAGATTCTGGGCTGAAGAGGAGGCAAACGACGCCGTATTCGCCAAGCGCCTCGCGAGTCTCAGTGACGTTTATGTCAACGATGCGTTCGGGACGGCGCACCGGGCACACGCATCAACTGAGGGAATCACGCACTTTGTGAGCCCGGCAGTGGCCGGCTTCCTGATGGAGAAGGAACTACGCTATCTCGGCGAGGCGCTCGTCAATCCGCAAAGACCGTTCGTCGTCATTCTTGGTGGAGCGAAGGTATCCGACAAGATTACGGTCATTGAGAACCTCTTGAAATCCGCTGACGTGATCCTTATCGGTGGCGCCATGGCGTATACATTTCTCAGGGCTCGCGGGTTGGAGACAGGTCGATCGCTGGTGGAACTGGATCGTGTTGACCTTGCCCGCGACCTCGAGCAGAAGGCGCGCGCACGAGGGGTGAGGCTGCTCCTCCCGGTCG
>JBDTUW010000183.1:0-7511 GCA_040007555.1 Acidobacteriota bacterium
AGTTCTCCGGCACTTGCCAGAAGGAAATATCCCCCGCAGCCGTGTCGAGGTCGCCCGCCCCTTCTTCGTCTATCAGTTCTGAGCCGGGCGGGTCTGAGCCGGGCGCACTGACTGTCGCCGGTTGCAATTCATCCGTGGGAGCGATGCTTTGTGCGGCCTGCTCGAGTCTTTCGAGGACATCAATGATCTGTTCGCCAAGCTCGTGCTGGCATGCCTCGGCAATATGCTCGAGCGTTGAAGACAGACGCACTCGATCCAACTCGAGCCGCGCACGCTCCTCGCGCGCCTGGGTGGAAGTGTCGCGCGCCTTTCGGACACTCGCATCGAGCATCTCTACCTGCTCACGAAATCCGTTGAGCCGGCTCGTCCGCTCCGTTAACTGCCTCTGAGTTTCCAGCAGTTTTTCGGTCAACTCCTTCGCTAGCTGATCAGTGGCGGCGACATCGTCCTGCAATGCTTTGATCTGTGTCCCGGCCTCGACCGACTCGAGTTGGCTGCGATTGAGGCGGGTTTCGAGGTCTCGGGCCTCGTTCCCCAACCGGTTGAGGTCGTTGTGGAGACCGCGCCGGCGTTCATTTCCCGCGGCGAAGTCCGCCCGCTGTAGCGCAATTTCCTGGGCTCGCGCTTCAGCGCGACGGCGCAATTCGGTGACCTCTGTCTGAGTCGAGGCGACGGCGAGTTCCGCAGTTGAATGAGCCTCATCGGCCCGCGTCGTTTCCGTGGTCGCCTGATCGAACTTGCCTCGAGACTCGCTCAGCTCCTGCTCTACCTGATTGGCCTCCTGGGCGACGATCCGCAGGTGGCTCGCGATTCGCTGCCGCTCACGTTCTGCCTGCTGGCACTGCTCTCGGAGAACGGCCAGTTCCTTCTCCGTTGAACGCAAAGAGGCATCAAGGCCGACGCGATCACTCTCCAGAGAGGCGATCTGGCCATCCAGCGCCAGTATCTGTGCTTCGGAAGTTGCAACTACATGACTGAAGGCTCCGAACTTTTCTCTGAGCTCATTGATCTCGCGTCGCAATGCAAGCACGCCCGCACCGGTCGTTCCAGTACTTCCGCCGGAGACCAGACGACCGCCGACAATGCGCTCGCCGCTGCGTGTCAGATAAATAGTCGAAGCTGCGCTGCCGTTGGCCTGCAGGACGCGCTCCACGGCGGCCCCGGTGCCCGAGACGATTGGCGCCGAGGCGAGCGCGGGGAGCGCACGCGCGAATGTTTCGGCAAATTCGGGTTTAAGTCCCAGGAGCGCAAGCAGCGTGACATCCGATTGAAGGCTCGCGACTGTTGCGTCGTCCGACCGATCGCGTTCGGACTCAGTGGCCTCAGTTGTGGCGTCTTCAGCAGAGTCGGGCTGGAATTCTGGCACCGAGTCCACTTGACCTTCTTCTGCGACCGAGAATTGAATCTCGAAAGGTGCTGACGGGCCGGCGTTTGGAAACTCGTTGTTCTCTGGAAACTCACTGTTGATGATCGCCGTCGAGTCGGGCTGGGATTCGGCAGCCGATTCGGGCAATGAGTCCGCTTTGCCTTCGTCTGCGCCAGAGAATTCGGTCTCGGCAAGCGCTGGCGGGTCGGCGTCCGGAAACTCGTTGTTCTCCGGAAACTCACTATTGATGATCGCCGTTGGCTGTTCAGCTCCTTGAAAACCAGCAACCACAAATGTCGCTCTTCCAGCTCCCTCGGTCTTGAGAAAATCGATCGCTGAGAATGCGTCTTCGAAGGTTGGGACGATGACGAACTGCAACTCGTCACGGAGCGCCGCCTCGATCATCGATTCGTTCTCGACTTCGGCGTAGACGTGATCAGCGAGCGTTCCAAGCGTGCGGAACGGTCTTGAAGACTCCGCATCACCTTCTCCTTCGCCAACCCGAAGCAGTCGCTGAACCGCTTCGGAAAAGTACGCGTGTCGCTCGTCGAGTTCGGCCAGCGATCTCAGACGATGCTCAGTCGCCGCAGCCTCGCGCTGGAGAGTTGCGAGCGACTGGCCCTGCCGAGTTCGCTCCTCACGATTCGTGACCAGTTGAGCCTCGGTCGTCTCCAGCTGACTGGTAGTGTCGCGTTGTCGGCGTTCACCGTCCATCAACAGCGATGCGAACTGGGCGCCCTGCTCATCGTTCGCGCGAGACTGACCTTCGGCTCGTTCCTGCTCCATTCTCAAGCCGCGCATTCGCTGCTCACACCGGTCAACACCTTCAGCAAATTGTCGTTGCAGCTGTCGCCAGCGCTCGAGGTGCGTCGTCGTCTCATACAGCGTCGTGCGGGCCTGCTCGAGGTGACGCTCAGCTTCCGCATCTCGAGCCTGGCTGAGTTGGTGTGATTCCTCGTCAGCGGCGAGAGCGCTTTGAGCGTGCTTGATTTCCTCCTCGAGGGCGGTCACATCTTCACCGAGGCGCTGAGACTCGTGTGCGACCAGAGCGCTGCGCTCGACGATCGCCTCTCGATCGCGTGCAAACTGATCCGCGCGACTCTCAGCGCTTTCCAGTTGTCTGGTCAGGTAAGCATGCTGCTGCTGGGCACGGTCGCTCTCGAGATTGGCCTGAGCCGCGGTCTGACGGGTCTCATTTAGTTCGGTTTCCGCTCCCCGAGCCAGTTGAGCTGCTTCTGCCTGCTCCGCCTCGAGTGCAACAATCTGGGCTTGCGATTCAGTTTCCCTCGTCGCTACGATCTCCCATAAACTTTCGAGATCCGCCAGACCTGATCGCGTCGCGCGATAGTCGGCCACATAAACAGCCCGCATCAGATCACGCATCTCGCCGCGGAGGCGCTGGTACCGTCTGGCGCGTGCTGCCTGTCGCTTGAGACTGTTCTGCTGACGTTCGATCTCAGTGATGATGTCGGTGAGTCGCGATAAGTTCAGCTTCGATGCCTCGAGTTTCAGCTCCGCGGCGTGCTGGCGCATCTTGAACTTCGAGACACCTGCCGCCTCTTCGATAAGCGCTCGTCGGTCGAGCGGTTTCGCCGAGAGTACTTGTCCAATGCGCCCCTGCTCGATGATTGCGTAATGCGCGCCACCCAGTCCGGTACCTGAGAAAAGGTCCTGGATGTCGCGAAGGCGGCAAGTCCGCCCGTTCATCTCGTACTCGCTCTCACCGGTGCGATAGAGACGTCGGCCAACCGTTACCTGTTCACCTTCCTGAAATACGCGAGCGGTGGGAAGGATCGCAACCTTGCGTTTCTTGCGTGCCTTCTCCTCGACGACTTCTCCCTCTGTCCCTTCGGGCGGAGCAGTATCGAGTGGCGCGTCGGGTGGAGCGGCGGTTTCGATGTTATCGGAGCGGACTTCGAAGGTCTCGCGGACCACCATGGTCAGCGTCACCTCGGCCATTCCGGAGGCTGATCTGTTTCCGCTGCCCTGGAAGATAACGTCTTCCATTTTGCCGCCGCGCAGGGCACGAGCGCGTTGCTCGCCGATCACCCAACTGATGGCTTCGCTGAGGTTCGACTTGCCGCACCCGTTCGGGCCAACCACGGCCGTGATCCCTTCCGGGTCGAAGACGACTTCGACCGGATCACAAAATGACTTGAAACCTTGAAGAGAAACTTTGTCGATTCTGAGCATGCTGGAGGGCTCACCACAACCTATAGCGTTCTAGTCTATTGAAAGCCCACTATAGGGTAGGCCTTGGATGATGTCAAACTGCAGTGAAAAAGGGGCCTCGGGCATGAATGCAACCATAACCGAGACCAACGTATGTCTGCAAACGAGTGCACCGACTTACCCGGGCACTTGCAGGTCTTGTGTGAGGCTAAAGCGCAAAGGCTAAAGGAGTTGAGGAGAGGCCGCGCCTGTCGGCCCAGATGCACGGGAGAGGTTCGATTATCCTTCGATGCCGAGCTTCTCAGCCTGTTCCAGCGACACAATCATCGGTGAATTCTTATCGCCCAGACTGCTGACCGCGCCCCGCGCGATCGACATCTTCTCTGCCACTGGCCCCTGGATGAATATCTTGGCAAGAGAAAACCCCAGCACCGCGAACTTCGGGTCAACAATCACATCCTCGATGGTCGCGACCCTTGTTCCGCCATCTGTTTGAATCTCGCGCCCGTAGAGATTTTCAGCCAGAATCAGATCTGCTCCGCCATCGAATTCCTCGCGTACCACGGCGACATCCGAGCCCTCGACGAGCCAGGCGTCAATCCCAAAGAGACGCACGTGCTTGAGGTCAATCAGATGTTCCTTGCGCGAAATGATTCCGGTCTTGCCGAGAAACACCGCGATGCCGCGTTGCACTTCACGATCCAGGTAAATCCCTTTGACGGTCCCGAGATTGGCGCCATCAGTCGTGCTGATCAGTAGTCTGCCGTTGACTGTCGCTATCGAAATCACGAATAAACCTCCCAATAGGTGGTGACATTTAACACCATCAGGACTAACGCAAAGCGGAGAAGGATCGAGGCGCAGCGCCTCAGCTTCTCCGCGCCTCCCCGCGGGGCCTCCATCTCCCGGAGATGAGGTTTCTTCACCTACTCTTCATCTTCGCGCAACTTTGCCAGGATCGAAAAGTCCTCAAGTGTCGTGGTGTCTCCGAGTGTCGCCGAGCCTGATGCGATATCTCTCAACAGGCGGCGCATAATTTTTCCTGATCTGGTTTTTGGAAGCGAATCCGTAAAGCGTATCTCCTCCGGTTTCGCCATCGCACCGATCTCCTCCTGCACGTGCCGCCGCAACGCTTCCTTGAGTTCCGGTGAAGGCGGGTGCCCCGACTCGAGAGTCACAAACGCGACAATCGCAGTGCCTTTGAGATCATCTGGTCTGCCCACGACGGCCGCTTCCGCGACATCGGGATGCGAGACCAGAGCGCTCTCGATCTCCATCGTCCCAAGGCGATGTCCGCTGACATTGATGACATCATCGACCCTGCCCATCAGCCAGAAATATCCGTCCTCATCCCGACGCGCACCGTCTCCGGTGAAATAGCTGCCGGGGATATCGCTCCAGTACTGTTTCCGGTAGCGCTCCTCATCACCCCAGATTGTCCGCAGCATCGCGGGCCACGGGCGTGTGATGACCAGATAGCCACCTTTGTTTGGTCCCACCGATTCGCCGTCTCTTGTCTGAATGTCTGGCACGATCCCGGGGAACGGCAGAGTCGCCGAGCCTGGTTTTGTAGCGATTGCGCCCGGGATCGGACTAACGAGGATCGCTCCGGTTTCGGTCTGCCACCAGGTGTCGACTATCGGGCATCGCTCCTTTCCGATGATCTTGTGGTACCACATCCAGGCCTCGGGGTTGATCGGCTCTCCGACCGATCCCAATAGTCTCAAACTTGAGAGGTCATACTTCAACGGCCACTGCTCACCCCATTTGATGAACGTTCGTATCGCGGTCGGTGCCGTGTAAAGCACGCTCACGTGATGCCGCTCGATGATCGACCAGAAACGCCCGAAATCCGGCGTGTTCGGCGCGCCTTCGTACATAACTACTGAAGCGCCGTTCGCAAGCGGTCCATAGACAACATAGCTGTGCCCCGTCACCCATCCGATATCCGCAGTGCACCAATAGGTGTCGTCCTCCTGCAGATCAAACACCCACTTCGAGGTGATGTATGTTTGAACCGCATATCCCCCTGTGGTGTGAACTATGCCTTTCGGCTTACCGGTGGTGCCGGAGGTGTAAAGGATAAAGAGGGGGTGTTCGGAATCGAGAGGTTCGGCGGCGCATTTGTCCGAAGCCGTCTCCATCAACTCGTGATACCAGTGATCACGGCCGATCTCCATATGGATGTCGTTCCTGGCGCGTCGCAGGACGACAACGTGCCTGACGCTGGGACAGTCCGCGAGCGCTCGATCAACGGCGGGTTTCAGCTCGACGATAGTTCCGCGTCTGAAGCCACCATCGGCGGTGATAACTGCCTTTGCATCAGCATCGTTGATCCGGTCTTTGAGTGCCTCAGCGGAGAAACCTCCAAAGACGATCGAATGAGTGGCGCCGAGCCGCGCACACGCCAGCATGGCTACAGGTAGCTCCGGTACCATTGGCATATAGATGGCGACGCGATCACCTTTCTCGACGCCGAGTTTGCGAAGGACGTTGGCAAACTTGCAGACCTCTCGATGAAGCTGCTGATAGGTGAGGGTGACGATATCCCCGGGTTCGCCCTCCCAGATGATGGCTGCCTTGTTTTTGCGCCAGGAGTTGAGATGCCGGTCGAGGCAATTATGCGAGATGTTGAGCTTGCCACCGACGAACCACTTTGCGAAAGGCTCTTCCCAATCGAGAACACGCGTCCAGGGTGTGAACCACTCTAATTCGCTGGCGATCTCGGCCCAGAATCCTTCCGGGTCCTCAATGGATTTCTGGTAGATCTCGTCATACTCAGCCCGGCTCTTGATGTGTGCCCGCCGGCTGAACTCGACTGGTGGTGCAAAGACTCGATCTTCTTTGAGATGGGAATTGATATCAGGTTGCAACGCATCCTCCGCGCACGGTGGCGACATTCATGGCGATTCTGACCCCATTCCTGGCCCCATCCAGGCGATAAATCTCGGGATGATTGAGATGAAACCGAACCGCAGCACCGGGTCGGATCGTATATAATTGCTGGGCGCAATCATAGACTGCGCTGACGCTCGATACCAAGTTCTGACGACCAAATCGCAAAATACGGAATCCAGCAGGGCAGCCCGGCGACAATTGGTCCAGGCGATTGGCCAGCTGATGACGAAGGTAAGTCCGATGCCGCGGGAGATCTTGCGGCCCTGAGGAGTTGAATGAAGCAGAGACGAGTTTTGTTTGGTGCCGTGGTGACGATAGTCCTTGTTTTGGGAGCAATCTCGGTGGCGATCGCCGCTGCAGACTGGCCGCAATGGCGTGGGCCGCAGAGAAATGGGCTCTCAGTAGAAACGGGCCTGCTCAAGGCATGGCCTCAGGCCGGGCCAGCGCAGGTCTGGTCGGTGAGCAATCTCGGCCAGGGCTTCGGTTCGATCTCGGTTAAGGGTGACAGGCTCTTTGTTCAGGGATCTACGTCGTCGGCCAGCGTCCTCTTCTGTCTCAGTCGCTCGGATGGGAAGGTCATCTGGCAGTCGGCGCTCGGTCGAAAGCTGGACGAAGGTCGTGGCAATGGACCGCGTGGCACTCCGACTGTGGACCTCGACAAGGTTTACGTTCTCACGGAGAACGGGGACCTCGCGTGTCTGAATATTCGCGACGGCGCCCCAGTCTGGCGCAGGAATATCCTCAAGGATTTTGCGGGCGAGAATCCCAATTGGCTGATCAGCGAATCGCCGCTGATCGATGGCAACCGTGTCATCGTCACGCCGGGCGGTTCGAATGCCGGCATCGTTGCCCTCGACAAGATGACAGGTCAAACAATTTGGGCGAGCAAGGGCCTGAGCGATCCGGCACATTACGCCTCATGCATTGCCGCCGATATTGGCGGCGTTCGAACGATTATGGGCTTTACGTCCAAAGCCGCAGTGGGACTTCGCGCCTCGGATGGGGAGCTCATGTGGAGCTATAAGCCTGTGGCTAATGGGACCGCGAACATTGCAACACCCGTCTTCAATGATAA
>JBDTUW010000184.1:0-7455 GCA_040007555.1 Acidobacteriota bacterium
GCCCCAGGTCTCTTCAAGTTGACGAAGAAAAAGCGCGCCCTTCTCATAAGGTACGTGCGTCAGGCCATCATCGGGATCGCGCCCCGCAAGGTCCACAACCAATAACTCATCGCGATCATCCATCTCCTTTAACTCACGCTCCAGATCCTGTCGGCCAAGTACCGCTTCCATTTCGGCGCGAGGTCGCCCGTAAACCTCCTCAATTATCCGGCGCTCGAAATAGGTGGTGAATCCCTCGTTAAGCCAGAAGTCGCTCCAGGTGGCGTTCGTCACCAGGTTTCCCGACCACGAATGAGCGAGCTCGTGAGCGATTAACGAAACAAGGCTCTTATCACCCGCAATCACCGTTGGAGTTGCAAACGTTAGCCGCGGATTCTCCATGCCACCGAGCGGAAAGCTGGGTGGCAGCACCAAAATGTCATAACGCTCCCAGCGGTAAGGGCCGTAAAGCTTCTCCCCTGTTTCCACCATCTTCTCCGTGTCAGCGAATTCACGCGCGGCGGCATCAACCACGGACGGCTCCGCATAGACACCGGTCCGCTGTCCCAACGATCTGAACGCGATATCCCCAACCGCAAGCGCAATGAGGTACGAAGGGATCGCCTGTGTCATGCGCATTCGGTACTCGCCATTCGGCGCTGCATTCGGGTCGTTCTCAGCGCTCATGACGGCCCGCAGCCCTACAGGGGTGCGAATTCGCGCAGCGTATGTCTGACGAACCCCCGGCGTGTCCTGGAGCGGGATCCATGACCGGGCCAGAATTGGTTCCGATTGAGTGAAGAGATAGGGGTGTTTCTTACCCGCGGTCTGCGGCGGTTCCAGCCACTGCAACCCGGCAGCCCCCGGGGTGCTTTCATAGGTCACACGGACAGTCGTCGCAGCCGCCGGCAATTTGATCTCAAGGGGCGCGCCCAGAATGGCGTTGGCAGTACCAAGTGAAAACTCAGCTGGCTGGAAGGTCGTTCCATCACTTGAGGTCTCGGCTTTTTCGATGACGAGACCACGAGTATCGAGTAACAGCGCCGGGGCAGCTGCCGAAGCTGCGACCCGCTCCAGCCGGTGAGTTGCCGTTCCCTTCAGCACCTTCCGATCAAAGAGGACCTCGAGATCAAGATCGACATGCGTCACCTTTACCTTATCGGGGTTCGAATATGAATGGACGTCACGCGCGACGGTTGACATGCCAGTTGCCGGCTCCTTGCTGGTCGGGCCTTCTCCACGATTGCAGCTGATGAGAAGGATGCAGGCCATGACCGAGGATATCGTGATCGTGATCGACTTGGTTTTCATTTGATTTCCTCTGGCGGAAAGAACGCTCACTTCTTCAGGTCGGCTCGTAGATTGAGATTGCGAAGCAGGCGATGCAGATAGTTTGGATGGACCCCGAGCAGCTTTGCGGCTTCAGTCACGTTCCCGTTCGCCTGTTCGATGGCATCGAGGATCGTACGTTTCTTTGTCTCCTTAATGACCTCGTGAAACTTCGTCCCGGAGACGCCCGAAGCAACGTCCTCATCCCTGGCGCAATCGAGGACGGCCTCCGGCAAGTCTTCAGGTCGGATTCGATCGCTGGTGCCAAGCACGACGGCCCGTTCGATTGCATTCTCAAGCTCACGGACGTTCCCGGGCCAATCGTAATCGAGGAGGCTCTTCTCAGCTTCGGCCGTGATTCCTCTGATGGCGCGATTGCACCGGTCCGCATACTTGCTGAGGAAATACTTCGCCAGCAGCGGAATGTCCTCGCGTCGCTCTCTCAGTGGAGGCATATTGAGCGCGACAACATTGAGCCGAAAATAAAGGTCCTTTCTGAATTTGCCCTCTTTCGTCATCGCTTCGAGGTCCCGATTCGTCGCTCCAATCAGCCGAATGTTGGTGCGAACGGTTTTGGTCCCTCCAACTCTCTCAAACTCGCGCTCCTGAAGGACACGAAGGAGCTTGACCTGAAGCTGCGGCGTCATCTCACCCAGCTCATCCAGGAACACTGTCCCGCCATCCGCCACCTCCAACCGTCCCTTCTTCTGGGTGACCGCGCCAGTGAAGGCGCCCTTTTCGTAACCGAAGAGTTCGCTTTCGAGGAGGCCCTCATTGAGAGCGCCGCAGTTGATCGCGACGAATGGTTTCTCTGCTCGCGAACTATTGAGATGAACCGCACGCGCCGCCAGCTCTTTCCCCGTTCCGCTTTCACCATAAATCAATACGGTTGATTCGGAAGGTGCAACGCGTGCGATCAGCTGACACACCTCGCGAAGGCGAGCGCTCTCGCCCACCATGTTGTGAGCGATGTTGATCTCCTCGGCGAGACGGCGGTTCTCGCTCTCGAGCCATTCGAGACGATTCACATTCTCGATCGCGACGGCAGCAATGCCGGCGATGGCGGCGACGAGTTGCAAATGGCGCTCGTCGAAACGGCTGGCTGGATCGCTGGTACTCAGATAGATGACGCCATCCCGCCGCTCACCAAAGACGATCGGGACAGCAAGCAAGGACCGTGTCTTGAGAGCGATCAGGCTCGCCTGAGCGTCAAACGGCGTGGCCTGAGGCGCGTCGTTGCTGAGAATAGCAATACCCTCCCGCAAGACCTGCCGAACCACTGTGCGGCTCACCTGAACGGGACGATCGGCACCTGCTTTGCGGTCCCAGCCAAAGATATTTGCAAGCTCGAGCCTCTCGTCCAACGTCTGATCTCGCGCCAAAAGGATCGCACCCGATTCCGCCGGCACAACCTCAGAGATCTGCTCGAACAGTTCGCGGGCGAGCCCGTCAAGGGTCCGAATAGCGCTGATTGCGGTGCTGATGACAAAGAGCGCGTTGAGATCGCGCGCAAGGCGCCCACTTGACGGCAAATCGGCGAGCACCTTCTTGGAGCGGTAATAAAGACTATCCTCCTGGCGCAACTGAACTGTTTCCTGGACCGCCGTCATTCCCTCTTCCAGTTCAACAGCGCTGAAGGACGACAATTCATCTTCCTCGCGCAAAACTACCAGAAAGTGAGAATCACCAACCGCAATCCTGTCGTTGTGCTCGAGCGGACGTTCCTTGACTGGCACACCATTGACGAAGCATCCGTTGAAACTGTCGAGGTCCCGGAGGACCAGCCCACCCTCGATTGTCTCAATGGAGCAGTGCCGGCGAGACACAGATAGATCAGGGAGTGTAATCGAGTTGCCCGCCTCGCGCCCGATTGTCAGCGGAGAGCCGGTAAGGACAATCTCCGCACCCTTGATTGGGCCGGCAAGGACGACGAGCTTGCCTGGCAGCGTCTTCGCCTCGCCAACGTTCAACGGTTTGGGATTCGTGTCGGGGATGTCAGTAGTCATAACCGTCTTGAGCCTATCCTATCGGATAGCACCCTATCTATTGAGATAGCTCCCGGTCCAGGTCTCGCGGTCGGGGAGAAGCCCGGAAAGAGGCGTACTTGCCTGTATCTCATTAGTTTGCAATCAGTTCAAGCGCGTGAGCTCCACTCGGATTAATCTGGCACGCCGATTGATATCTATTGTGCCAACGCGATCAGATGATCGCACAAAGTATAGCCGATGAGGAAGTACTGGAAGCGAGGCGCCGTATGCAATCGGCACCAGCAACCACATAACCTCGTAAGACCATTAGGAGGGTGCGATGCAGAAAAGAATGACTAGAACGGTTTTGACAGTAACCCTGTTGGTAGCGGCCGTTGCAACGGCGGGTTTGGCGCAGAGCAGGACGACGATGCGAGCGAAGATTCCATTCAAGTTCTCTGTTGGCAGCCAGCTGCTGCCGAGCGGGAACTACACAGTCGCCCGTCCAGGAGGTTCCCTCGTCCTGATTCGCGCCGACAATGGTAAAGGTGCCGCCTTTACGCAGTCCATTGGCAAGCAAGGTCGAGTTGAATCCAATCAAAGCAAGCTGGTGTTCCGACGCTATGGTGATCAGTATTTCCTCGCGCAGATGTGGACCAAGGGAGAAGTTAGCGGACTCACGTTCCCCGTCAGCTCTGCGGAAAAGAAGCTGAGCAATAGCAACCTGGCGCGCAATCTGGCGGTCAATCAGGAGGCGGAAACGATCACGGTTGCCCTCGACTAAGATTTGAGAAAGGAGCTGACCTCACCCATCTCGATCCTGTGAGATCAGATCATCCCCCGATATAGCTCCTCAGCCAAGGCGCCCCGAAATGCGGACAACCGCTTCGGGGCGCCGATTTTTTTTGGAATGATGATAGCCAAGTATAGCGCTCGACCTTGCGAGTCGCCTTCTCATCAGTCGTCACCCCATCCTGATCACTTCTTCGCATAGCTCCTCTCTATTCGCTCGTCATTCCTCTATAATCTCGTCCCATGGACAACGAGATGCAAAAAAAGGCGCCGTACCGAGTGAGCGAGCCAAGGTACTCCGTGGCACCTCAAATGGTGACGACTGCCTTCGAGCTGCCTGGATATCTTGTCAAACAGAATCTCGGAGTAGTGCGTGGAGTTGTCGTCCGCTCGCGCTCCGTGGTCGCGAATATTGGTGCTGTCATGCAGACGCTGGTCGGCGGAAATATCACGGCCTGGACACGACTATGCGAGCAGACGCGCGCGGACGCTTTCGACATCATGGTGCAGCATGCCAGTGAGATCGGGGCAAATGCGATCATCGGCGCTCGTTACGACGCTACAGAGATAGCCAGTGGAGCGACCGAAGTTCTTGCATATGGAACGGCAGTCATCGTTGAGCCTAAGGACGGAACCGGCATCTACAACTCTCAGCTGTGACTCATGCCGTCGTAACGTGACGATCGGATCGACGCCTTCTTCCCGTGGTTTGCCTCAAGGACACGCTGTCAGCAAGTCCTGCAGATGGAGAAACGGTCATGGCCGCGCTAACAGCCGAACAGATTTCTGACTACCACCGCGATGGCTACGTGATCGCCAGGCAGATGTTCGACGCGGAGGAGATGGCCCTGTTACAGCGGTCGACGCTGGAGATGGATCGGCAATCATTTGGTCGAGCAGACGGCGAAGGCGGAACGGTGCGGCTCTCGCTTTGGAATCATCCGGGCGATAGCATCTATGGGATGTTCGCTCGCTGTCGCCGAATTGTTGACTCGGCCGAATCAATTCTCGAAGGTGAGGTTTATCACTACCATTCAAAAATGATCCTCAAGGACGCCCGCGTTGGAGGGGCCTGGGCCTGGCACCAGGATTACGGCTACTGGTATCACTTCGGCGTGCTTTTTCCATTTCTCACAAGCGTCACGATCGCGTTGGACGAGGCGACGAGGGAGAATGGCTGCCTGCAGGTTCTCAAAGGCTCGCATTTACTTGGACGCCTCGAGCACGTACTCACCGGCGATCAGGCTGGAGCAGACATGGAACGAGTCAATGAAGCGCTCGAGCGGCTCGAATTGGTCCATTGCGAGATGGCGCCGGGAGACGCGATGTTCTTCCACTGCAACCTGCTCCATCGCTCCGACAGGAACAATTCCGATCATCCACGATGGTCTCTCATCTGCTGCTACAACGCAGCGCGCAATGATCCCTACAAGGATGCCCAACACCCGCGATATACCCCGCTCGACAAGGTGGGTGACGACGCTATCAAGAGAGTTGGTGTGAGGAGGTTTGAAGACGATTCGAGGCAGACGTCCTGGCTCACCGCCGCGGAGGACAAGACGACCACCAGCCTCAAGATCTCCGGTCGGCGGGACTAACCCCCGAGATTCCCTGTCGTCTTGCAATCGACACAAGAAAGCCTGTCCTCCGGGCCGAACTCAGGTCGGGAGAACAGGCTTAGTTTTCGTTCTTCAGCACGGCTAAAGTTATTAGTTCCTGGCTGACTGTTTCGCGGTTTCGAGTGTGACACGCTGTTTCTGACGATATGAAGTATTGGCCATATGGGCAGCAATAGCTGAGCGATAACCGATTTCGACTGGGGCGTTCGGCTCCTTCCGTGAGCGGACGCATTCGACGAAGTTCGCCATGTGATTCTGATCTTTGCTCTGCCCTTCAAGCATGACTCCATCCGCGCGATTCGTCTTCTCTGGATAGTAGCGCAGGCCCGACTGCGACTTTCCTGTCACCATATCAGTCGTTCCCGCCAATCGCTCGATGGTGCCATTCGACCCGAGAATACGATCACCGATGCCATATCGATTGTTGCTGAACGTTGACTGCCACGTCAGCACCAGATCGTTTGGAAAGTCGAGAGTGACCGCGATCGTGTCGGGTACTTCCCGCCCGTCCTTCTCCGAAAAGACACCACCCGACATGAAAGCCGCCGTCGGCAACGGCAGGTCCAGTGCGCGCATCGTCCACGCGATCTGGTGCACCATATTCTCCGTAACATTTCCGCCGGAGAACTCCCAGAAGAGCCGCCAGTTGATAAACCTGTTCGCATCGAAGGCCCTCTTCGGGCGACCATTGAGAAAGGCGTCCCATTTGACGTTATCCGCGGTACAGTCGGCCGGAATCGGCCGCACCCACTGGCCCTTGCCACGCGGCGTGTTCCGGCTCATCCAGGTTTCGATGTGCGTTACCTTGCCGACAAGGCCATCCTTGATCCATTGCTTGGCATCGACGAGTTCTCCCGAACTCTGGTGCTGGAGACCGATGGTCACGACCCGGTCGGAGCGCTTTGCGGCATCGCGACAAGCCTCGGCTTCATCAATCGACCATGTCATGGTCTTCTCACTATAGAGGTCCTTACCCGCTGCAATCGTGTCCAGGAAATGACGCGCGTGACAGTGAAGCGGTGAGGCGACGAGTACTGCATCGATATCCTTTGAGTCCAGAAGCTGGCGATGATCGGCAAATGCCCTCAGCGCGGGAACCAACTGCTTCGCCTCGTCATGGCGCCTGGTGTAGACATCGGCGGCGGCAACGAATTCTGTATTTGGCACGCGCAGTGCCTCCCTCATCAGTTCCTGCCCGCGCGCTCCAGGGCCGATGATGCCGAGCCGAACCCGGTCGTTCGCGCCGAGGACTTTGCTCCAGCTGGCTGCGGTCAATGTCAGCCCGGTGCCAACGACACCGCGTGCCGAGGTCGACAGGAATGTTCGCCGATCCTTATTCTCAATTGTCATTTCAAACTCCTAGTTCGGGGCCTGTCCCCGCCCGACACGGCTCCAGGAAAACGGGCGGGGACAAGCCCCGCCAGGAAGACGGGCGGGGACAAGCCCCGCCCCTACTAGGAAGCCTTAGAACGTGACCCGCAGGCCGAAGCGCACGAGCCTTGATGAGCTGGCAACGCCCGTGATCTGGCCAAACGTCGTTGCGGTGACACTGACATTCGGATTCCCGGGATTCGGATGGTTGAGAATGTTAAAGACATCCGCACGGATCTCTCCACCAATCCGCTCCGTGAACTGGATCTTCTTGAAGATAGAGCTATCCACATTCCAATAGCCAGGCCCGTTGATCGAGCTATTACGCGTCAGCTGACCGAACGGCGCATAGGCCTCGCGCGTCAGATTCGAGGTGAGCGGCGCGGTGATGCGAAGCG
>JBDTUW010000185.1:0-7426 GCA_040007555.1 Acidobacteriota bacterium
CGGGCCAGCCGGCATCGATGAGGATCGATTCGCCGGCTGGTGTCACAATCAGAGTAGCGGCCCCGCCTTCGACGTCGATATAGTGAATCTGGAGCAAACGCCGCTGTGCAACTTGAGTGGCGCCGGTGAGAGTTCCGACGAAGAGCAGGGAAACAATGATGAGTCCGATTCTGGCAAGCATGACGAGGATAATATTTCGGGCGGGTAGCGAAAGCAATGTTCCGCGCTGAACGGCTGTGATGCAGCTTCGTCAGGATGTGCCAGCGCGTCGTAGCAGTGCTGGCGCGGCGAAGAAGGTGTCCGGACTCCAGAGCGCCGAAGCCGCGGTCAAAAGGCGCGCCGACCGTCACCTCTGCCCTGTCGCTCTACTCTGTTTTTCTTCGTTAAGGATAAATCGTACTTCGCATCCCGTTTGCGGCTCTGGGATAAACCCTCTATTTGCTATAATTCGCGGGCAAGGTCTTGCATATGACGAGCGACTCAATCTCTGGGCACTCATTCAGGCTCCGCGACTACCGCTATCCAGGCGAGGTCGTTTCGCTCGTCCTGACCTTTGTCATTCTGATCACGGTCTACACGCTCGCTGCGATCTATCTCTCAAGCACGTGGGATCAAGTCAGCAAGGCGTTATTGATCACGCTTCTCGGTCTCGGTGTATACATCGTGACTGTCATGGTTCAGCAGCGTACCGCCTTTGGAACGCTGGTGCGGATTGGGCCGAGACAGTTCCCCGAACTTTATGAGCGGGCGCAACACGCTGCCGAGTGCCTCTCCAGTCCGGCGGTACCCGTTTACGTCAAGCGTTCGTCCGAGATGAACATCTATACGCTGGGCCTGTGGCGACGTCCGATCATCGTCGTCACGTCATCGCTGGTTGACCAGATGGATCTGGACAATCTGCAGTTTTTTATTGGTCGCGAGATTGGTCACATCGAAGCTGGCCACACTTGGCTTCGAACTCTGCTGAAGCCGGTCGGATCTGAGGTGCCGGTGATCGGCAAGTTACTCAACAGCGTAGTCTTTGGCGATTGGATCAACCGCACTGAGTATACGGCGGATCGCGCCGGCTTTGTCGCCTGCAGATCACTGACCACTTCGGTCAGCACCATGTTGAAGTTTGGTGTCGGCATCCGGCTCTTTGAGAAGCTCGACATCAGCGAGTTTCTGAATCAACTCAATGAGGTGCGCAACGTCCGGGGCCTCATGACTGAAATCGTTGCCGAGCAGCCATACCTGACGAAACGAATTCGCGCCCTCGTGGGCTTTGCGCTCTCGGAGAAGTTTCAGTCGCTGGTTCCGGAAAGGCGCACTCAGAGCCAGATACTCGCTGCCCTGCCCGCGGGATTCCTGACAACCGCGCAAATCAAGCGCGCTGGGGTGCAGCTACTTGAAGACGACACTCATTCAAACGAGGCACCTCTTGCGACGGTTGAACCTGGAGATCCGCTGGGCGTAACCCAGGGCACTCTCCTCGATGCGGTTGCGGACGGCGAGCTTCAGTTGCAGTTGGTGACGGTCGACACGGGACAAACGCATCCGTTGCGCACCGGACGCACCCGCATTGGACGGAATCGCGATAATGACGTCGTTCTCAACAGTGACCGAGCGAGCCGGTATCATGCGGAAATACTGCGAACCGAGGAGAGAATCATCATTCTGGATCACGGGAGCCGCAATGGCGTCTGGCTGAATGGATGGCGCATTTCAGGGTCAGCGGAAGTAAAGCCGGGTGATCTAATCCGAATCGGAAAGCAGGAATTCACCGTGTCCGCGAAGGAAAATCAAAATGACAGACACTCCAGATGACTCAGAGAAAGCCCGGTCGGAGCATCTCAATCAGAAGATAAGGGTCATGGCTGGCGCAGCAGAGACGGCGCGAACTCGCTTTTTCGCTGAGTCGACCCCGGCGGTCGCGCGCGCCGCAGAGATGATCGTCAACGCGATACGCGGCGGCGGCAAGTTGCTAATCTTCGGAAATGGGGGTTCAGCTGCGGACGCGCAACACATCGCAGCGGAACTCACTTTTCGCATGGGCCGGCTGAGAAGAGCACTGCCCGCCATCGCCCTGACTACAGACACCTCCGTCCTGACGGCGATTGCAAATGATCGCTCGTTCGATCAAGTGTTTGTCCGGCAGATCGAAGCTCTGGGGCGCGAACGCGATGTCGCACTCGCCATTTCAACCAGCGGCAACTCAATCAACATAGTTGAGGCGGTGAAGCAGGCACGCGAGATGGGGATCACAACCATCGGTCTGCTTGGCGTAGACGGTGGCGCGGTTGGGAACCTGGTCGATCTCGCCCTGATCGTTCGTCATTCCGACACGCCGAGGATTCAGGAAACGCACATTGTCATCGCACACATCATCTGCCAATTGATCGAGGATGAGCTTTTTCCGGAGGACTAATCATGTCCATCTATCGCCAACAGCCCATAGACCTGACCGGGATAACGACCTACAGCCTGTTTTCGCGTCCAAGCAAGGTAACTATTAAGGAGTTCGCCCGTCCCTTATCGGATGAAGAGGCGCGCGGCGCAGCAGGTCTCATCGATTCCCTGCCGGATATTCTTGCGGCCCGTACGCTGCGCGCTGTCGCGCACGCCGTTCGTCAGGCCCGAGACCGCGAGCGTGCGATAATCTGGGGCCTTGGGGGCCACGTCATCAAGACGGGACTCGCACCTATTCTCATTGACCTGATGCAGCGCGGATTTGTCTCTGCCATCGCGCTCAACGGGTCAGGAGTGATCCACGACTTCGAAATCGCGATCGCCGGCTCAACCTCGGAGGACGTCGACGAAACCCTGGGGGATGGCGCTTTCGGGATGGCGGAGGAAACTGGACGTTTGATCAACCTGGCAATCAATCGCGGCGTTGCCGACGGCATTGGCACGGGTGAGGCCATTGGTGCCAGCCTCGCGGCCGCGTTACCCGCGCATCGTGACTACTCACTGCAATACGCGGCGTACCTGGCACGGATACCGGTAACCGCTCATGTGACGATCGGAACCGACATCGTCCATCTCCATCCATCAGCAGACGGAGCGGCCATCGGGGCGACGTCTCATCGCGATTTCCGGCTGTTTACCTCGATCGTCAGTGAGCTCGATGGCGGAGGAATCTATTTGAATGTCGGCTCCGCGGTGACGCTGCCCGAGGTGTTCCTAAAGGCCGTGACAGTAATTCGCAACCTGGGTCATACAGTAAACGATTTCTCAACTGTCAATCTCGACTTCATTCAGCAGTACCGACCGCTGACGAATGTCGTCCGACGTCCTGTCGCCAATGGATCTGGCACGGGCCACAATCTGGTGGGGCATCACGAGATCATGATTCCACTCCTGGCGGCGGCCATTATTGGCGGCTGACCTGAACCAAAAACAATGCAACTTATCTCTGGAGAAATGTAGCTTATGCCAGTTTGTCCTTCCTGCGGCTCGGAATTCCGCGCCGGATTCACCGAGTGCAACACCTGTCGCATCCCACTTGTGGCCTCGCTTGTTGAGTCCGAAGAAGACGAACCTGAATTCATCGAAGAGGGCGGAGAAGAGACTCTGCATCTTCTCGGGACGCTCGAGGAGGACGCACAGGCGATGCTGCTGCGACGTCTGCTTGACGATGCGGCTATTCCGTCGATCCTCCAGGGAGGACACGGCGTTAAGATCGGCGAATGTGTCCCGTATCGAATACTGGTCGATGAAGACTATCTGGATGCTGCGCGGGAGACGATTTCCGCATACCAGGCACCCGGCCTCATCACTGGCCAGATCGAAGGTGCGCTGGCAAGGCTCTCCAACGAGCTTGGTCGGATTGCTCGCGAGCGAAAGGATTTGTCCTCCAAGGTTAAGGCCATCAACGAGAGTAGTGATCAGCTGAGGAAGCAGCTTGAGGAGCTCAATCACGATCTCGAGGACTAGCTCCTTTTTGCAGTGGCGAGATGCGAAATGCCGCGGCTGCTGCCATTTCATGCTTTTCAACGCAAAGACGCCAGGACGCAAAGGCATCTGACGAATTGTACCAACTGAATTCGCCATCATGAATGAAAGAGTCCTCCTTGCTGGCGCAAGCGGCCACCTCGGGAAGCACATTGCTGCAGAACTTCGCCGACGCGGATTCCGCATTCGCGCCATCGCTCGCGATTCCTCAAGGCTCGATCAAAGTACTGTCGACGAAGTCGTGACGGCCGATATCACCTCTCCACGATCGCTCGAGCGGGCTTGCCACGATGTGGACTTTGTCATCTCCTGTGCCGGCGCGGTGATGGACATCGGCAGGTTCGGCGATCGGCATTCCTTCTATGACGTAGACTATCGGGGCAACAGCAATCTCCTGGATGAAGCGCGCAGGTCAGGCGTCAGGAAGTTCATCTACGTCTCGCTCGCGCATGCCGGAAAACTCAGGCAGACGGAATACGCGAACGCTCACGAGCAGTTCGTCGACGCTCTCAGGTCCTCGGGAATGAGCTACTGCGTCGTTCGGCCGACCGGCTTCTACTGCTTTCTTGCTGAGCTTGTGAAGTTCGCAAAAAAGGGTCGCGGTATCATTATTGGCTCGGGAGAGTATCACACCAATCCGGTGCATGAAGCGGATGTCGCAAAAGCTTGCGTGGACGTCACGGAAGGCACTGCAACGGAGTACGAGATCGGCGGACCCGAGGTCTTCACCAGGAAGCAGTTAACCGAGCTCGCATTCCAGGCCCTCGGCACAGAACCGAAGTTGACGCGCGTCTCGCCCGGAATCTTCAAGACCCTGATCCTGCCTTTGCGGTTATTCAACCGCAGAGTTTACTCCTTGATGGAATTTGGGATTGCGGTCACTCAGCTCGACGTTATCGCTGCGTCGAAAGGTACGCAACCTCTCAGGGCTTACTTCGAGCAAGTAGCGCGCGGGCTGTGAGCCCTTGTCCCTCTCTGATAGCCGACGGCTCTTGAGTTTGGACACTTTTCTTCGCCGCGTCAGCGGCGGCCTGATATTAGCCCGGCGTTTTAAGACCGGGCCTCCGATCGAGAATTAGTTCGTCGCGTCAGCGACGATTGAGCGAGGCGAGCGGTTGTCATTCAATGAGATCGCACCGGGAAACGTCAATCGTCTTGGTTCATGATCCCGGCGTTGAAACGCCTGGCTAGTGTCAGGTCGCCGCTGCCGTGGCGAAGAAAATGTCCAAACTCGATCGCTGGCACCACGAAGTCGAGTGCTGGTTCGGGTTCTCCCGCTGTCGGCGTGACCGTGAATGTGGTACCAGCCGATGGTTACTCACCATCGATGCTATAATCCGGTTTAGTAGCCGCCGAACCGTGGATCGCAGACAATCTCAATATGATCGAACTAGCAATAAGAGCCGCGCGCGAAGCCGGCGCCATCCTTCAGGACTACGCACACCGCGGTTTCGAGATCAGGCAGAAGGGCCGAATCAATCTCGTTACCGAAGCCGATCATGCCAGCGAAAAGCACATCAAGGATCTGATAGCCGTCCATTATCCGGAGCACCGCATCCTTGCCGAGGAAAGTGGAGCGAGCGACATGCGCGGCTCAGGCAGCGAGTACTGCTGGATCATCGATCCACTCGATGGCACGACCAATTTTGCGCACGGCCTTCCCTGTTATGCGGTTTCAATCGGAATCGAACGCGCGGGTGAGATGATCGTCGGTGTCATCTACGATCCAACCCGCGATGAACTATTTGCTTCCGAGCGTGGTGCGGGTGCAACCCTGAACGACTTGCCGATCCGAGTCTCCGAAGTTGAACAGCTGGAGCGCGGACTTGTCGTCTCCGGTTTCCCATATGATATTCGCGAGCGGATGGATGAATACCTTCCGGCTTGGCAGAAGTTTCTCGAGTACGCTCAGGGAGTTCGCAGACTCGGCGCGGCGGCGATCGACATGTGCTATGTCGCCAATGGTCGCCTCGATGGATTCTGGGAGTTTGGGCTGAATGCCTGGGACACGGCGGCCGGCTGGGTGATTATCGAAGAGGCCGGCGGCAAGGTCACCAATGCCGCGGGGGGGCCATTTGAAAATGCGCGGCCTTCCCTGCTGTGCAGCAACAGCCTCATCCACGACGAGATGCTTGAGGTGTTGAGGATAGTCCAATAGCCTTTCAGCCATGCGATTTCCGGACTCAAATCCGCGCACTCGCGATGAATCAACCCAGCGAGTCGGAAACAGTGACCAATGAGCCGAGACTTGCGCGGCGATTGAATCTCTTCGATGCAACGATGATCGTCATCAGCGGGATCATCGGCTCTGGCATCTTTATCAATCCATACGTTGTTGCTCAACGCGTTGAGACATCGTTTCTCATCTTCCTTGTCTGGTTTGCCGGTGGTGTCATCGCCCTCGCGGGAGCCTTTGTCTTTGCCGAGTTGAGCACGGTCATGCCGCGCGTCGGTGGGCAGTACGCATTCTTCCGCGAGGCCTTCCACCCGCTCGTCGCCTTCCTGCACGGGTGGGCGTTGCTGCTCATCATTCAATCAGGTGCTACCGCCGCGGTCGCTGTCGCCTTTGCCCAGCACGTCGCTCGCCTCGCGCAAATCCCTAACGGTTTGGTGGTGCCGATGGCCGTGGCGATCCTCCTGGGCCTCGCAGCTTTTCATGCCATCGGTATCAAACCGGGCGCCATCCTGATCAATGTCATCACTTTTGGCAAGACGATAGTCATCGCGCTCCTGGTCGTCAGCGCATTTGTGCTGACGCGAGATTCGGGTATCGACTGGCAGCCGCTCGTTCCGGACCGCTTGAGCGGCGGCGGACTGATCTCAGCGCTTTTCGCGGCGCTTGTTCCAGTGATGTTCTCGTATGGTGGATGGCAGAATCTCAACTTCGTCTCGGAAGAGGTTTGCAATCCGCTGCGCAACCTGCCGCGAGCGATTATGTATGGAGTTCTCGCGGTGATTGCGATCTACCTGGCTGCCAACGTTGCCTACGTGTATGTTCTCTCTGCGCCTGTGCTAGCGGCGACGAGGACACCGGCGGCGGATGTGGCCGAGAAAGTGATCGGCCAGACGGGCTCGCAGGTGATTACATTGCTGATCGTCGTTTCGACATTTGGCTTCATGAATCTCGCGCTGTTGAGCGCTCCGCGTGTCTATTACGCGATGGCGGCGGACGGATTGTTCTTTTCAGCTGTAGGGAAGATCAGCCCGCGATTTCGGGTACCGGTGGCGGCCATCCTGCTTCAGGGTGTGCTGGCATCGGTCTTCGCTTTGACCAACACATATGAGCAGTTGCTCGGCTATGCGGTATTCGCAGACTGGGTCTTTTTTGCTCTCGCGGGGGTGGCTTTGATGGTCTTTCGAAAATCGCGGCCGGACGCGCCAGAGGATCGGGATCAATCTGCCCGCCTTTGATCGGCGTGTATTCGGCGTCGAGTTCCCAGACCAGCCGGCTGATGTGCTTCGGTTTCACGAAGTCCAGGTAAAAGCCGGGCTC
>JBDTUW010000186.1:0-7409 GCA_040007555.1 Acidobacteriota bacterium
ATAACTTGCGCCAGCAAATCACTTCAAGGACTGGATCCGGAATCCTATATGTTTGATCGGCAGGCGCGCGTTGCGGAGCGCGATGAACATCAGCAGGAAGATTCCGCTGAGCGCCACAACGACGAGGTTGCTGAGACTGGCCACACCGTTCCTATCGGTGGCTGTGAGGTTCTTTCTCTTTCGACGCTACATCCTTGTAAGCGACAGCGACGGCGTCAATGCTGAGGTCAGTTTTGCCGTTGTTCCTGATCAGAATCTGTCGCGACTGCTGGACTCCGTGGTGCCCGATGTCGTGCCCAGCCACTCCGTCCGGGAAACCTTTGCGATTGACGTCGACTCGTTTCCAGGCAGCGCCCGGATCATCTCGCACAAAGATGGTGTAAGAGACTCGCTCCTGTTGGGGAGCGAACACGTGGAGGTCGGCGCCGGCGCCATCTCCGAAAAACTCGCCTTCACGATACGCCAGCGCAAGTTGACCGCCTGGTGTGATGACTGTCATTTGCCCGTCGCTTGAGCCCAACGCATCGCCCGCATCGGTTGTGCCGCTGGTCTGGTCCGCAATTACTTGCCAGACCTCGCTGCTCTTAGTCTGTGAGGTTGTCGCCGGAGGTGACGGGGTACTTCCAGGCGTGCTCTGATCGCGGACAGGTGTCCGGTCGCCGGTGACTGCCGCCGTCTGCGGATCACTTTGCGCGGACTTGTTCCCGGAGTTATCCGTCGGCGAAGACTGTTCGCTGGCACCGCTCTGGACGTACCATAGGACTCCCACGAGTCCAATTGCCAGCACGAGCAGCGCACCAATAAGCAGCAGCATGAGATTACCGCGTGATGCGCTTTTGGGAGAAGCTTCGGCGAACATTGCCGATGCGTCAGGGTTCGTGTTCAGTGCGAACCTGGGTGGCTGGGGCGGTCCTTCCGTCGGCGTCGGCGGTGTTTCGGGAGCCGTGGGGAACGTCGCCATCCCAATTGTGGACCGGCTCACATTTGGAGAGGTCCCATTGAGCGCTTTGATCAGTTCCCGGGCGAGATCACCCGCCGTTTGCGGTCTCGATTCGCGCCGCTTCTTCAACGCGTGCAGCACTACCGCTTCGACCTCCGGCGAGATGCTCGGGTTTAGTGAGCGTAGCGGCGGCGGCGATTGATTGACCTGTTGTACAACGACGGCTGTCGGGGTCGGCGAATTGAATGGCAGAACCCCAGTCAGCATTTCAAACAGGATGACCCCGAGGCTGTAGACATCCGAGCGTCCGTCCAGTTCTTCACCCAGACACTGCTCGGGCGACATGTAGTAGGGCGTTCCCACGATACCGCCGGTTCGCGACAATTTAGCGGCGGCAACTTCGCGCACCGCGGCAATGCCGAAATCGAGCACCTTGACTCGTGTCTCGCCTGACGTCGTCGTTACGAAGATATTCTCCGGTTTGATGTCGCGATGGACCACGCCTTGCCGGTGCGCTTCATCCATTGCCGCGCAAACCTGAAGAATAATACCGAGCGCCGTCGCTTCCGGCAGCGCACCCTGCCGCTCGATCAACTGGCCAAGACTCTCACCTTCCGCCAGTTCCATCACCAGGTAAGCCTGTCCGTCTTTGGAGATGCCGAAATCGTATACTGGCACAATGTTCGGATGTTCGAGCTTCGCGACAGCCTGAGCTTCGCGCTGGAATCGCTCTACCGCGTCCGGATGTGCAAGCTGTTCCCGGTGTAGCACCTTGACTGCCGCCCTATCACCGATCAACATTCGTCGGGTGCGATAAACGGTTCCCATGACGCCCACACCGATGGTGGATTCCATGAAGTACTTTTCATCCAGCGTCAGGCCAGCCAAAGCGCCTGACGCCGGCGGTGAAATTGGAGTCGTAGGCTGGACAACGTTAGCGCGCCCTGTCGGGACAGGGGATGACAGTTTCGTGCCGCAATGGGTGCAGAAGCGTTTGCCGGTACTCGGACGCCCACAATTTGGACAGGCTGCCATTAATGTGTCCCCTGTTCCCACGAGAGAAATGCCAAGCTTAGTAAATCAGATCGGCACTTGAGGGGAAAGCTCAACTTGCCCCAGGATGCCTTCGTCATCGGCTACAGCATACTCCGGCTACCAATGGGTATCCAGGCGATTCAACTTAAAGAAGAATGCCGGCGTCGGCGCTCATGGGGACTTTTCGATTTCGGTCGAATCTCCGGTGCGGTGATCGGAGATTTGAAAGCGCAGAAATTCGTGAATGGCCGATAGCGCCGCGTCGTCAACGCTTGTAATGCGCACACGCCCACCGCGTTCAGTCTCTTCGAAGTCGTATTTGATGACGAGCTTCAGGCGCTTCATCGTGCTCACGCCGGGTGGATTCTGTGCATGGATCATCATGGGTGCCGTGAAATCCCCGGCGGCGAACTTCCCCGCGATGTGCTGGAGATGCGTTCTAATCTGGTCGCGGCTGGCCGCGTCGGCTGGATCATTGGCATCGACTTCGATCGCGCCGCCATCAACCTTAAGGCGAAAGTGATGCGTGGTCTTCTCGTGGGAGAAGCCCATGACTTTGTCGCCGCGCTGATTAACAGCTTCATCGTGACCCGGTTGATGCGCTCCGTGATTCTGCTTTTGCGCCAGGTCACCGTGTGCTGCGGTCGCGTGCTCACCCATGAGTTGCTTGACATAGAGGGTCATCTGCCACCGATCTCCGGTGCTGACCCGGGTTTTGAAGGCCGGCATCTTCGCAATCCTGATGCCGTTTGTGACGACCCAGTAGATTTCGCCGTCGGTAATGCCGTGCATGGCCATGCCGGTCAGGTCGGTCGGTATGATCTTCATGGATTTGGCGACATCGGTCTGCGACTTTCCGTCCTCGCCGTGACAGATGGCGCAGTTCTGGGCGAAAAGTGTCCCGCCGGCGGCGATGTTCTCTTCAGTGGCCGTGATGGGACTCTTCAACTTCTTCGCGCTGATGGGTGCGTTCTTACGTTTGTGACCTTCGTGCGCTGAGACACTAAAGCCGACACAGCCGGCCCATACTGCCGTCGCCAGACCGGCAATGACGCCAATCGATGCCCACCTTCTTCCACTCTTTATCATTCGCTCCTCCTTTGGTGATACGGGATCAGTAGATGATTGTAAACCCCCTACCCGGTGAGGCGACGACCGTGGGGAGGCTCCATACTGGTACCCCTTCGGCCGTACCTTTCTCGCCTATCGGTTTGCCGCCTTTCTCGAAGACCTGCCAAGCCAGGCTCCCACCTTTCTTCCATCCCATGCCTTCGGTCCAGACCAGGATGGTCTCGCCTGAGGCGCTGGCGGCCAACGCTGGATGCTTCCTCCCTTTACCCTCGCCGGGAGCGGCGACTGGATGAACAGACCCAGGATCGGTAGCGACCGCAGCGGCGAGACTGACCGCGGAGTAATACACCTGGCCTTTTGTTTCCCAGGCTGCCAGCACATGTCCGGGAGCCTCCGCCAGCGCCGCCGAACTCATCGGACAGACATCGAGCTTCCATTGATCAAGCCGCAGCCCACGGAAGCTCCGCCCATTATCAACAGAAGATAGCAGGTACATGTCGCGGTCAACCATTTTGGTGGCGGCTCGGTAAAGCAGGTAAACGCCGCCTCGGCTGTCCGCGAAAGCGCGCATGCCGCAACAGCCGCAGGCGCCGGTCGGTTCTTCGCCCCTTGGCTCCCTGTATGCCGCAGTTTCGCGCGCGAACGTCCGACCTTCGTCCGTGGAGCGGGCGATCCAGACTCGTCGCTTCGCCTCGCCCTCTCCGTCGCCGCTTGCGTGCCACGCGACATACACGTTGCCTCCGCTATCGGCAGCGACCGAGCCGCCACCATCGAGGCCAACGGCGACTTGCAAAACATTGCGTTGCGCTTCAAACCCGGTCTTCGCATCGTTCAATCGAGCATAGAGCATAGGGGTCGCGCCCGAGGGGCTTTTGGGTCCGGCAGTCGACGATCCCATCCAGGAGACGTGAACGCGGCCGCCACGCCCCAGAGCAAGATGCGCGCCGCGAATCGTGCCCGTCGCGATCACGCTGCCTGATTGACTGTTGACCCGAATTGGGCTTGAGAAATCCTGCTTCCCGGGTTCTCGCCTGACATAGAAGACGTCGCCGCGAGAAGGTTCGCCGCTGAAGTAGATGAGGTGAAGGACTCCGAGAGCATCGATCACTGCCTGGGGCTGAATACCACCGTTAGGGGTCCTCACGATAGCGACCTTCGCCGGTTCATCCTTGCCGGGCGCCGATTGTATATTGCTGCTCTGAGCGGCCGCCGGCCGTGCTGAAATGACGATAAAACAGCCCGCCAGCAGCATTGCGGTGCTGAAGCGGCGAATCCCGGGTTTTGTCACCTTGCGCATCGTTGACTCCTTGTTGCGAATTGTTGCGAATCATTCGTGTTTGTGGGCAGGTGTGGCGGGATTCTCGAGCCGGCCTTCGCGTACCCGCTTCATTACTTCTTCGTATTTGTCAGGCGGCAGGACGCGGATGAGATTCATCATCCCCTGGAGAGATGCCGACCAGCCAGGCGCCAGGCCGTAGTTTTCGGGCTTTGCCATGTCGTCATCGACAATCATCATCATCATCATATCGTCTTGCGGGTAACCCGGAATCTGCTTTTTCTGCTCATTGTTCAGAATCACGGGTGTGAGCGCCATGCCGCACTTGGGGCACTTGCCGGGCTTGTCGGATCGCACTTCGGGGTGCATTGGGCAGGTGTAGACTTCTGGCGCCGCCGGTTGTGCGGCTTGCCCGTGTCCGGCGTGCGGGTCTGGTCCGGCCTGTTGCGGTTGCTGGCGGCCAACGGCGTTGGAGACTTCACTTTCGTTGCGAGTCATACCCATCCCACGCCCGAAGCCGGGACCGAGATCTTCGCTGAGCGCATGGCCCTGCCGAACGACGCCCATCCCTTCTTCCATGCCCTTGCCCGTCTCCGACCCGGTGCCGTGCGACATAGCCATCGGTCCGACCATCGAGACCATCTGGTTCATCATATGGTGCGGCAGGTGACAATGCAGCATCCAGTCGCCCTGATAGGTGGCGTCAAACTCGATGTCGCGCGCTTGTGCTACACCGACGAGAACCGTGTTGCCCGGGTACCAGGCCGTCTGTGGTATGCGCCCGCCTTCCGTGCCCGTAACACTAAACTGATGACCGTGAACGTGCATTGGGTGATGATCCATTCCGAGGTTGACCAGGCGAATGCGGACGCGCTCGCCCTGTTTGACCAGTAGAGGCGTGGTGGCGGGAGCGGACTTACCATTGATCGTCAACCAGTTGAACTCCATCGCCATCGTGTTTGGCGTATCGTTGTTCGGCAGCAACGCCCACTCTTGGAGGATCAGACCGAAATCTTTGTCCACGTGCGGTTGATGTGGTTGTTTCGGGTGAATGACGAAGAGGCCGATCAGGCCCATCATCTCCTGCATCGCGCCGTGCGAGTGGTAGAAAAAAGTCCCGTTTTGATGAAGCGTGAATTCATAGGTAAATGTCCCGCCCGGTTTGACCATTGGCTGACTGATGTAGGGTGTGCCGTCCATGGCGATCGGAATTTCCAGCCCGTGCCAGTGGATGGTCGTGCCTTCGGGCAATTTGTTGTGAAGGATCACTCGAACGCGGTCACCCTCATTGACCTCGATCATCGGCCCCGGAGTGCTGCCGTTGTAGCCCCAGGCGTTCATCATCCGAGCCGGGCCCATATGCGTGGGGGGCAATAATTGCTGCCGGACAACTTCCGCCGTCAGGTGAAAGATCTTGACACCGTTCTCCGTGGTGAAGGCCAGCCTCGGGATGTCGGGCGTCTGGACTGGGACGTTGGCGCCGCCGGAACCTGAGTTGTTTGCCTGCTGCTCATGAAGCTCGTGCTGCGCCGATGCCGTACGCTTCAACAAAAGACCCGTACCGAGCACGCCCGAACCTTTCAAAAACTTTCTTCTCATCCAATTCATCTTTTCCACCTTGATCCTCCCTAGTTCCGTCCCTCGCCGGTCTGACCGTTGCCGCCTTCCATTCGCATCTCGCCCTGCCCAGGCTGACCAGTCGGGGCTTCGAGCGCCCCATTGAGTAGAAAGCCACGCAACTGCACCGCGTTTTGCCACACTTTGACGAGCGCCTGTACATATTCCACCCGCACCTGGAAGAGAGTGCGTTGCGAAATCAGCACCTGCGGATAAGAGGCCGACATTTGACGAAAATTCCCGCGGTACAGATCGTAGGCGCTTTGGGCGTGTGGGACGATCCGCTGCTCATACTGCGTCGCCACTCGCAGTGCATTCAGGTAGTTTCGATACGACGCGGCGAAACGCGCGCGCAAGACCAGCTCGACTCGCCGCACCTCGCGTTCGGCAATGTCCAGTTCTGCCCCGGCTGAAGCGATCCCGCCTTGATTACGATTGAAGAGCGGAATGCGTATGCCAACTTCAACTTGTGCTTCAGGCCCCGTGCGGCGATTCAGAGGGATCTCTTTCTCGAGGAGCTCCCGGTTGTATCCAAACCCACCCCGCACGAACAAGTCCGGCGCGACTTCAGCCTTTGCCCGTGTGACGGAAGCCTTTGCCCGCGCGACGCCCGCCTGTGCGCGTTTGACCTCAGGGCTGTCACTGAGCAACTGAGCCAGCAGCGTCGCTTGTTCCAGCACCGGCAGTTGCTTGTCCAACTCGCCACTCAAGCGCGCCTGCTTGAGGAACGGGTTGCCGGTGACGGCCGCGAGCTGCTGCCAGACCTGATCGCGATCGTTCTCGGCCATGGTCAGATCGAGTTCTGCGCGTTCGGCTTCGATTCCGATTTGCGCGGCATCCGGACGATCGGCCTGGCCGACATTGAAAAGTTCACTCGTGACCCGGACCGCCTCACGCGCCAGGTTGGCAAGCTCGAAGCGTACTTCGACAAGCTGCTGCGCGCCCAGCGCCTCGTAGAAGAGCATTCGCACCGCGTTGAGAATTCGTTGCTTCTGCGCGGCGGCATCCTGCTCTGCCTGTAATTTCTCCTGCGCGAAAATGGCGCGGCTCTTTCGCAGTTTTCCGCCAAGCGGAAGGGTCTGCTCGATGAAACCGAGGTGCTCGCTCTTGTCACGGAACGCGCGGAAGGCGAACTCATTGCCCGCATAGCCTACAATCGGATTCGGTAGCAGCCCGGCTTGAACCCGACGGCCTTCCGAGGCGAGAATCGCGGCCTCGGCCTGCGCAAGGGTTGGATTTCCCTCGAGCGCCGCCCGCTCAAGATCGGCAAGCGTCAGCTCTGGGCGAACCGGAGCCGGTTCCTGCGTGGCGGGCGCCGTCTCATGGCCCGCATGCTTGTCCCGCTGTTGCGACGACTTGGGTACGGTCGATTGACCTGTCTTTGATCGACCCTGTGGCTGGGTCGTTGCTGCGCCAGTAGCCTGAGCCCGCTGCGACCCCTCTTCTTGAGTGGCTTGTATTGTTCGCGCC
>JBDTUW010000187.1:0-7397 GCA_040007555.1 Acidobacteriota bacterium
GTGCAGCGAAGAAAAGCGGCGGCAAGCCGCGCGCACTCCAAGATCGAGCGCGGCGAAAATGTCCAAACTCCAGTGCACCACCTCGTGGTGCCAGGCGACGATAAGTCGTCGCACCAAACGCTATCGCGCTTCGCAAAGTCGCAGTTGTCTCTCGAATCACGCGCCTTCATGGCGCATTACCTGGAGATGCCATGTCCCTGATCTCGTTCATCCCGATTGCGCTTGTTGCATTCCTCACCCTTACGCCCACAGCGCAGAGTCCTTCATATCCGGATCGCGCGAAGGTCGAAGAGGAAACGATGAAGCACTTCCAGGCCTTGTTGCGCCTCGATACGAGCGATCCGCCGGGCAATGAGGCTCCCGCCGTCGAGTACCTCAAGACAGTTCTTGAGAGCGAAGGCATTGAGGTTAAGATATTCTCCAGCGATCCAAAACGCCCAAACCTTGTCGCCCGCCTGCGCGGCAGCGGAAAGAAACGGCCCGTCTTGATCATGGGCCACACCGATGTCGTTAATGTCGATCCCGCGAAGTGGACTCACCCACCTTTCTCCGCGACACGTGTTGACGGCTATGTCTATGGCCGCGGGGCCGTCGATGACAAGGACAATGTCGTTGCGGCGTTGATGGTCATGCTGACGCTCAAGCGCGCCAAAACGCCCCTCGATCGCGATGTCATCTTTCTCGCTGAAGCGGGCGAAGAGGGCAGTGTTCGCTTCGGCATCGACTTTATGGTGAAGGAACACTGGTCAGAAATTGATGCAGAATACTGCTTTGCCGAAGGGGGTGGTGTCGTTCGCACCGGTGGACGAATCGAGTATGCCGGCGTGGCGACAACCGAGAAAGTCTCGCGTGGAGTGCGGCTCGTGGCCCGAGGGCCATCGGGGCACGGCTCCGTCCCGTTGCGGTCGAATGCAATTGTGCATTTATCACAGGCAGTCGCGCGGGTCGCTGCATGGCAGACGCCAATGCGGCTGAACGAAACAACAAAAGCCTTTTTTGAACGATTGGCGGGCATCAGTTCACCAGAGGATGCAGCCCGCTTTCAAACGCTGTTGAGTGGGAAGAATACGGCCGTTGTTGACGAATACCTTGCGGAGAATCAGCCCAGGCTTCATTCGACGCTGCGAACATCGATCTCACCCAATATTATCAAGGGCGGCTATCGGAGCAACATTATTCCGTCGGAAGCCGAGGCCACACTCGATATACGCGCGTTGCCTGATGAGGACATGCCGCGTCTACTCGATGAGATGAGAAGAGTGATCAACGATCCGCAGGTAGAAATCGTCATCCCTGGCACGGGAACCAGACCTGGCGCGCGGCCTTCACGACTTGATTCCGAAGCGTTCGGGATAGTTGAAGCGGCCGTCAAGCGCGTCTACGACACGGTGACATTGCCGACGATGCTGACGGGCGCGACGGACATGTCTTTTCTCAGGGCTCGAGGTGTCGAGTGCTACGGTATCGGACCGATGGTTGACAGCGAAGATGGGCCCAAAGGATTCGGCGCGCACAGCGATCAGGAGCGCATTCTGGAGGAGTCGCTTCACAAGTTCGTGCGGTTTCATTGGGAGATCGTTGCGAATCTGGCGATTGCGAAGTGAGTCATCTCTGTGACCCTGCTCCCCTGCGCCCCTGGTTTTATATGGCTTTAACTGGGCGCCTTCCAAAGCTGTTAACGCGGGGACGCAGGGACGGAGGGACGCGGAGGCGGGCAGCGCCTTCGGTTACTCGGCGCGTTCCCACCGGCGAGACTGTTGTGACCGGTGCACGGCATCGATTACTTGCTGGCAGCGCCATCCATCGAGGAAGGTTGCAGCGCCGTCAACGGCGCTCCTTCCCTCCTGAAGAGCAGTGAGCGTCGCACCAGCAAGATGATAGAAAGAGCGCGCCCAGATGCTGCCTGGAACTCCCGCCAACTCGCGCGCCGGGTCTGGAACGGAAAGGTCCTGCAACGGGAGATTCAAGCCACCGGCTGCAAGCAACGTCTCATCATTCTCGAGAAAGATAGTCCCGCGCTCACCAGCAATTGCTATCTGATTGCGGCCACCGCTTGCAACCACGGCCGAGAGCGTCACCGAGCCCAACGTCGCCCTCCCGCGTCGAGGCACAAAGCGCACCAGAAACGAGCAGTAATCGTCAGTCTCAACCGCGCGCATTTCACCAGTCGCCGAGTCGACCCGTGTCGGGACCATCGTCGATACCACTCCGACAACTGCATCGATCTCGCCAAATAGCCATCTCAGCGAATCAATGGCGTGCGATCCAAGTGCCCCGAGCAATCCGCCACCCGCCGATTTCTGCGCCCACCAGTTCCATGGCCGTTGGGCCGCGTGTCTAAAGCCCGTGGTGATCGTCACATTGACGTGATACACCTCGCCGAGAAAGCCCTCATCGACGAGTTCCTTCATCCGACGCCAGGTTGGATTGAAACGAAGCTCGTGGTCGATGATTGAGAGTTGTCCGGAGCGCGCCTCCGCCGCCTTGGTCATTTCCAGCGCCTGTTCGGCGTTCATGGCCATTGGCTTTTCGCAAATGACGTGCTTTCCCGCTTCGAGAGCCGCGATCGCGAAACGATGGTGCTCGACCGGCGGAGCACTAATGACGACTAAAGAAATCTCGTCGATCGCCAACAATTCCTCGATGCTCCGGCACGCATGCGGAATGCCGAACTCCTCTGCCATCTTTGTTGCGTTGTCAAAGCTGCCGCTGCACACGCCAACAAGCTCTGCAGCTTCATACGTCCTGAACATCGGAGCCTGTGTGGTGCGGGCAAAGCCAGTGCCGACGAATCCAATTCCTATCTTGCTCATATCTTTCTCATCGCCAATGGCTCAATGCCTCAAATGAATCAAAAGGTCTCAAAGGTTTTCTATCAACACGGGTTCGATGGCATCGGCAGGTTCAAAGCCAAAGACACGCGAGTAGAAATAAAACTCTCCGTCCAGGGCGCGCTTGATGTTCGCCGCTTGTCGGAAACCGTGTTGCTCTCCCTCAAACGTCACGTATGCGACGGGCAATCCTTTGGTGCGTAGCGCATTGACCATCATCTCAGCCTGATTTGGGGGCACGATCTTATCCTCGAGACCCTGAAAGAAAATCACCGGGGCGCGAAGCTGATCGGTGAAGTTTATCGGTGACCGCGCGCGATAAAGCTCACGCTCTTCCGGATACTTTCCCACCAGACCGTGAGTGTATCGAGATTCGAACTTGTGAGTGTCGATCTCGAGCGCTTCAAGATCGCTGACCCCGTAGTGGCTCGCGCCTGCTTTGAACACATCGCTGAAGACAAGCGCGCACAATGTAGTGTAGCCTCCCGCGCTCCCACCCGTGATCGCCAATCGCTCTCCATCCACCAGACCCTTGTCCGACAGAAACCTGGCGCCATTTGCGCAATCATCGACATCGACAATTCCCCATTGGCCGTTCAATCGCTCGCGATAGGCGCGTCCGTAGCCCGTGCTTCCTCCGTAATTCACGTCCAGGACAGCTATCCCGCGGCTGGTCCAGTATTGTATCGAAAGACTGAGAGTTGGGCTGGCAGCAGATGTTGGTCCACCGTGACTCATGACAAGCAGTGGAGGAAGTTCGCTCGCAGGTGCTTCGTAGTCGCGATTATTTGGCGGATAAAAGAACGCGTGCGCGCTCAATCCGCCGGTTGTCGGAAACTCGATCGACTGTGGCTGCGAGATGTAGCCGGGGTCGATCGCCAGCTCGCTCGAGCGACGAATTACCTCGAGTTGGTGCGTTTGCAGATCAAGACTGACGATTGCTGAAGATTCCCGATACGTAGAACCGACAAAGAATGCGCGGTTGCCCGAAACGCGAAGTCCGTCTAGTCGTTTGTAGGGCGATGCGACCGTCTCCAGTGTCCCCGTCTCGGTATCGAGACTCGCAAGACGAGAAGCGCCGCCATCGTTGACCACACAGATGATTCGCTGCGCTGACTCGAATCCATATGTCTTCATTCCGAAGACCCATTGTGGCAGGCCAAACTCCGCCTCCATCGGACAGAGCGCCTCACTTTGACCATCGCGGTGTCGATACAGATTCCACCAGCCACTTCGGTCAGAAACGAAGTAAAGCACCCCATCCGGAGACCACTCGGGCTGGAATATCGACTCGTCGTCACCACCCGCAATCAATGATGCGTCAACGAGCGAACCGTCTTCGGCGATGCGCGCAGACCATAGCTCGGTGCCATCCCACGGCATATTGGGATGTCGCCAGCAAAGCCACGCCAGACTATTTCCGTCCGGGCTGAGACGTGGCGATGAATAGAAGTCCGCACCGCTTTGCAGGACCACATCCTCGCGATTTCCTTCGAGGTCCACCGCGACTAGCGTCGTCACCGCTTCTTGATCCGTATGCCTATGATCTTCACGGACGGAGATCAGTCGATTGCGCGACCGATCGATGATGCCATCCGCATAACGCAGGTCTGCCGCAGTCGAAATCGGGCGTGGCTCCTTGCCGGGGTCCTGACGATAAAGTCGCTGATCTGCGAAGTTCGAGAAATAAATAGTTCCATCAGCGACTACATGCGCGCCACCGCCATACTCGTGGACTCGGGTGCGGGCGCTGAATGGTGCCGGAGTGATATCGCCGACCTCTTCGTGGGTGTCGCGGTGAACGATGACATAGCGACCGCGCTCGGCCGGGCGCAATTCCAGCCAATAGATCGAATCACCATCAATCGCAATTCCGCCCAGTCCGATGGTCCCCGAGACAATCAGGTCAGAAGTGATCGGGGAACGCCACGCACCGAAGGGCGCTGTCTTACTCATAAATCTTGCCTTTGTTCTTCGGGCCAAAACGGCGGGCCCGCGTCTTTCAAGCCGATATCCTGGGACGCCGATCGCGCCAGGATCGAGCTGATTCGAGTTGGGCGGCAAGGCGGAAAAGAGTCGCTTCGTCGCCGAATCTGCCGACAAAGTGCGTTCCAATCGGGAGCCCATCCGCATTCCAATAAAGCGGGACCGACATCGCCGGCTGGCCCGTCGCATTGAAGAGCGGTGTGAACGGCACAAATCCAACTGACCTCTGCATGCCTCTCAGCGGCTCGTCTGCAGTCGAATCAAAAGTCCCCAGGGGCACTGGTGGCTCGCCCAGGGTCGGAGTCAGGAGCACATCAATTCCTTCAAAAAGCGCCGCCACGCGTCGTGAGTAAACCTGTAACATCTGGACCGCGATCAAATACTCCGGTGCAGTGCGACGACGGCCCATATCGATCAGCGCCTGAGTCGCTGGCTCGACTTCTTCGGGTCCGTGTTTGCGGCCGACCGCGTATGAAAGGCTATCGATCATCCAGGCATTGCCGGCGGCCCAGATAGTCATAAAGGCGTTTGTCAGCATCTCACCGTTGATCATCGTCAGCGCTGTTTCCTCGACGTCGTGGCCGAGTTGCTCGCAGAGTTTAGCGGCATCCTCGACCGCGGCGATGCAATCAGGATGAATGGTGACGCCGGATGGAGCAACAGTGGTGATGCCGATACGCAGGCGACCAGGGGCTGCGCCAACTTCTGCCAGAAATGGCCTCGCAGGCGGTGGAGCAGCATAGGGATCACCAGATGCAGGACCGCTGGTGGCGTCAAGTAGCCCGGCGCTATCACGCACCGAGCGCGTCACGGCGTGTTCCGCAATCAGACCACCGAACATATCTCCGAAATCGGGTCCGATCGGGTTTCTCGCTCGTGTCGGCTTGAGTCCAAAAAGACCGCAGCACGACGCGGGAATACGAATTGAGCCGCCTCCATCGTTGGCGTGAGCCATCGGCACCAACCCTGCGGCGACCGCAGCAGCTGAACCCCCACTCGACCCGCCCGGAGTGCGTGTCGGATCCCACGGATTGCGCGTCGCCCCAAAAAGCGTGGGCTCGGTGGTTGGCATAATCCCAAGTTCTGGTGTGTTGGTTTTTCCCGTGACGATCAGACCCGAGCGCTTGTGACGAGTAACAAGCTCGCTGTCGTGATTCGGGACGAAATCCCGCAGGTAGGCCGAACCGCAGGTCATGCGCACGCCGTTGTATGCTGCAAGCAAGTCCTTGAGCAGGAATGGCACGCCGCGGAAAGGGCCGTCGGGCAGATCGGACTTTGCGGTGGCGCGTGCCTCCTCAAACATCGGGTTGACCACCGCGTTTAGTTGCGGATTGACGCGTTCGATGCGTTCGATGGCCGCGTCGACGAGCTCAAGCGGAGTGACTTCGCCGCGGCGAACGAATTCCGCCAGCGCTGTTGCATCGTGCCACGTCAGTTCGTTGAGATTTGCCATCGAGCCCTCTTGTTTGATCAAAGATTTGAACGTGTCGTTTTGAAACTCCGCGAGCATCACGAATTATGCACAGCCCGGAAAACGATTGCGAGGCTGGAGCGACGAAGACTCACGCGAAGACGCGAAGGGGAGGGGACGGAAGAACCAATTAGTGCGTCGGGTCGCTCATGCGGAAGTGTCACCAGCAACTATTATTCTCTTCTTCGCGTCTTTCGCGACTTTCGCAGCCTCGCGGGAGTCTTTCCCGGCGAATGGGACGCTTCGGGTATGTAGAGTATAATTGCCGCCGAAATGGAGACACTCACAGGGCATCTCGATCCAGGGTCGGTCGCGTCCGAGCCGATCAAACAATTTCAGATCTGGTTTGACGAGGCGGTTCAGGCCCAACAGCCAGAGCCTGAAGCAATGGCCCTGGCCACGGCTTCGGCAGAAGGAAGAATCTCAAACAGAATCGTCCTTCTCAAAGGCTGCGACGATCGTGGCTTTACCTTCTTTACCAACTACGAGAGCCGTAAGAGCAGTGAGTTGACGGAGGACAGCTGGGCGGCACTGACCTTCTTCTGGCAAGGGCTTCACCGTCAGGTTCGGGTTGAAGGCAGGGTCAATCGCGTTACACAGGAAGAGTCCGCGGCATACTTCGCAACACGACCCCGCGGCAGTCAGCTTGGAGCCTGGGCTTCACCACAAAGCAAACAAATTGCCAGTCGTTCGGAACTGCTCAAACGGTTAGCAGACATTGAGGCGCGATTTCAGGATGGGCCAGTCCCATGCCCGCCCAATTGGGGCGGAATTCGCGTGAGCCCTCTTGCAGTCGAGTTCTGGCAGGGCCGTGAGAGCCGCCTTCACGAGCGAGTCCTATATACGCGACAGGAGGACGGCGGTTGGCGCATCTCACTGCTGGCGCCATAGACCGTATCTTCAGCTCACACCGCTTTTATAAATCCTATTTCCTGAGGAGCAGTGATCTGATCCTTCGGGATCACAGATCAGAATGAAACAATTGCCTTTCACGGCACATGAACGGCACCGTTTGGAGAACATGAAGACTCACGCGAAGGTCGCGAAAGACGCGAAAGACGCGAAGGAAGACAGGTATTTGCCGGTAGCGCCTTCTCTTTGTCTTATCC
>JBDTUW010000188.1:0-7375 GCA_040007555.1 Acidobacteriota bacterium
ATGATTGTGGCAACGCGCGCAGCCAAGCGTTGATCCGAGCCAGACGGTGGCGGTTGTGTTGACGCGATCCACCATCGTCTCGAATCGGGCTTCTTCCGGATCGATACCGCCCTCCTGATTGAGCATTGTGTTCCGATGGAACCCGGTCGCAATCCGCTGCGCTATCGTCGCACCGGGCAGCATATCGCCGGCGATCTGCTCGATCGTAAACTGATCAAATGAAAGGTCGCGGTTGAATGCGTCGATGACCCAGTCACGATACTTCCACATGACGCGTGGGTTATCTTTTTCGTAGCCATTCGAATCCGCATATCTGGCTAGGTCCAGCCAGTGACGGGCCCAGCGCTCACCGTAATGCGCGGAGGCAAGAAGACGCTCAACGACGCGTTCGTAAGCGTCCGGGTTCAAGTCTGAGAGGAACGCACTGACCTCTGTCGGACTGGGTGGTAACCCGATCAAGTCGAGATAAACGCGACGGAGCAACTTGCCTCTTTCAGCCTCTGAAGAGGGTGAGAGTTTCTCTTTCGCGAGACGTGCTAGTACAAAATTATCGATTGGATTGCGAACCCAGTTCCGGTCTTCGACTGTGGGTATCAGCGGAGTGATCGGTTTCTGATATGCCCAATGTCGCGGCGGGTGTATTTCGGTAGTGAGCGGATCATCCGGCCATTGTGCCCCCTGATCGATCCACGTTCGAATAAGCTCTATCTGCGTGGTGCTCAACTCACCGCCGAGCGGCATCTTCGGCTCGCCCCCAACGCCCAGCAGTCGACTGACAAGTCTGCTCTTCTGGCTGTTTCCCGGGACAATCACGGCGCCAGAGATGCCACCTCGCATGGCAGCAGCTTTGAGATCGAGCCGGAGCTGCCCCATTGCCTTCTTGGCGCCATGGCAGGCGCTGCACGTTTCCTCGAGGATCGGTTGAATATCACGCTTGAAGTCGACGCCTTGCGACAGAAGGGCCAGCGCGTTGACTCCCGGAAGCTCCGAGACGGTCGTCAGACCGAAGAGAGCCATCGCTCCAATAATCACCAATGACTTTGTCAGGCGCGTCATGAGTCATCCTCGCTGCAGTGGCGTAAATCCGGCGAAGTTATCTGCGAACATTCGTCGCACGTCCCGCTCAATCTCGAACCGCGTCACCGGTCGTCCATCAGAGGCAAGCTGCTCGTAGGCTTCCGACAAAGCACTCGTGATAACGCCGCGTGAATGACGCCATTTGTAGATGAGTTGTTCGAAGATTCTCGCGTCCGAGTGTTGCGGAATGAAGCTCGTGCCGAGCAGTTCAAGTCGTTCGCGAGTGATCTCTTCAATGATTGACGGATTATTGAGAAACCACCAGCAACCAAACGGCATCAGGTTGCTGAACTTCCGTGCGCTGACGCAGAGCTCATGCTGGTTCTCGCGCGAGAGTATCGTCACCAGAAATCTGTTATCCGGGTTCTCCACGCACAACCGATCGACTCCGGCAAGCGATGCCCTTCCCACGCCGTCACCAGCGAGGCGCAGTGCGGGATTGACCTGGCGCTTGACTCCGATCATGAGCGCGAAAGGCAATGCTCTTTCACGGCATACCGGCAGAATCAGATCGCGAATGAGTTCACTTCGCGAAGAGTCTTCCGGATACGCGAAGGTGTCCGGCAATGAGACCGCGAGATAGAGAGGGTTGATCCGCTCGATCGCCTCCTCAAGAAAGCGTCGGAGCTCAGGGATGGTGCGCCCGGTGAGGTCCCGCGAAACCTTGAAGCCCGCTTTCACGAGAAGAGAGTGCCTTGCATCCCAGTCGTTCAGAATCACATCCATGCGCAAGGCCGCATGAAATCTTCTGTCGAACCGACCGACAGTTTCCCATTCGAGCATTTCCGCCTCATCCAGCGGGTCATTGGTCATGACTACATCGCTGACATTTGCGATGCGGAGAATATTCTCGAAGTGGACATCCGGCGTCTGGCTCGCGAAGAACTCTCTCGCTTCGTTGAGATCACTTCGACGCGGATCAAGACCAAATGCGGTCAAGACGGCAATGACGCCTCGTGTCGCTTCTGAGAGCGGCGTGTTCTCGACGAACAGCCTCTGCCAGATCAAGTCGGCCTGCGCGCTTCGGTCAAGGACAAAGAAGCTCTCCGGATCGACGGTGGATGATCGAAACAGTTCAGCGATGAGGTAGTGGTAGGTCAGGAGTTCATCGATCCCCCAGAGATTCAGCTTTCCAAACTGGGGTGCGAAGAGATGCGTGTGCATGTCGATGACTGGGGTGGTGGCGACCACATCCTCGACAACGCGGTGCAGCTCGGAGGGATCAACAAAATGCTCGTCAATATCGACCACCACCTCCCGTCCCGTGGTCTGCGTCCCGATTCGATGCTGGCTTTGGCTCACCGGTCCCTCAACTGGATTGGTTAAACCACCAATCCCAACAATCTCATGGAAGAATATGGCCTTGTCAACTGCCTGGCCAAATGGTCGGAAGATGGTCGGGCTGCCGCCATCTCCTTCACCCGCTTGACACTGCGCAAAAGCAGGTGATAGAGATAATATTCTGAAGCTTCGCCAGTGGTCAGACCATTGGCCGCGGAAGATCAACTTCTCGTACCGTCTATGTCAAAACCTTGAAGAACTCTTATACCCCACTTGTGTGAGGAATTGAAGGTGTGTGCTTGGGGATAGGAGTTCAGTTTCGATCAAGGAGAACTGCCCCGGGTTCACGGGATAAACGCACGCAGACGCTTCAGTATGAGCTTCTCTTCAATAACCAAGGAGGAATGGTGATCCTGAAAAACAAGATGTCGCGCCGGGAAATGTTGACGACTGCCGCCCTCTCTGCGGGTGCACTGTCGCTGGCGGGAGCTGAGATCTCTGTCGACGCGGCGGAAGCCCGTCAAAGAATTGCAGGCGATGGATGGGCGGGATTCAAGGCAGGCGTTGCCTCCTACACACTCCGCAAAATGCCCCTTGACGACGCCATCAAAGCAATCAAACGCGTCGGGCTCAGCTACGTTTCGATCAAGGATGCCCATCTCTCGCTTAAGAGTTCGACTGAAGAGCGAAAAGAAGTGGCAGCGAAGTTCAAGGCCGCTGGTATCACTCCGATGAGTTGCGGCAATGTCGGCATGGAGAACGACGAAGCACAGATCCGAAATGCCTTTGAGTACGCGCGTGACCTTGGGCTGCCGACGATCGTCTGCAGCCCGGATCCGCGTGCTCTGCCAATCCTTGACCGAATGGTCAAGGAGTTCGACATCAAGATCGCCATCCACAATCACGGCCCCGAGGATAAGAAGTTTCCCTCGCCTTACGATGTCTGGACCGCGGTGCAACCATACGACAAACGGGTCGGGCTCTGTATCGACGTAGGGCACACGGCTCGGGCACTGGTTGATCCGGCTGAAGCGATCGTCAAATGTCGCGCTCGCCTTTATGACCTTCACTTCAAGGATATCGCCAGTACCGACCCGAAGGCCGGAACGGTCGAGGCCGGGCGCGGTGTGCTCGATCTGAAGTCGATCCTGCAGGCGCTCCAGAGGGTCAAGTATCCCTACCTGCTGAGCTTTGAGTACGAGAAGGACAGCGACGATCCGCTTCCCGGACTCTCCGAGTCAATCGGTTACACAAGGGGCCTTCTCGCCGCGATGCCGGGGAGCGCGCAAAGAGCATTGAGAAAAGCATGAGGATAGTTGATGTCGAGGTTCTTGACCTGCGCTTCCCTACCTCGAAATCGCTTGACGGATCGGACGCGATGAATCCGGATCCGGACTACTCCGCCGCTTATGTCATCGTTCACGCCGAGAACGCCACTGGCCGCGTCTCGGGACATGGCCTGACCTTTACGATCGGACGCGGGACGGATCTTTGTGTTTCCGCAGTAAAGGCCCTCATTCCGTTTGTTGTCGGGCGCACACTCGAGTCGATCACGGCGAATTTCGCCGGGTTCTGGAAACAGTTGACCGGCGACAGTCAGCTTCGGTGGGTTGGACCCGAGAAGGGCATAATTCATCTGGCGACTGCCGCCGTCGTCAACGCGGTCTGGGACCTCTATGCAAAGTCGGAAGGTCTCCCGCTGTGGAAGCTGCTGGTCGAGATGACGCCTGAGCAGGTCGTCTCGTGCATTCCGTTTGACTACATCACCGACGCACTAAGACCCGATGAAGCCCTCGAAATACTCCGCGCGGCGGGTCCGGGGCGCGCGGAGCGCGAAGCCCAAATGCGGGAGGAGGGCTACCCTGCCTACACAACTTCAGCAGGCTGGCTGGGATATTCTGACGACAAGATCCGGCATCTGCTCCGAGCGGCTATCGCGGATGGGTGGACGCATTTCAAGATGAAGGTCGGCCGCGATCTCCAGGACGACATCCGCCGTGCCGAACTGATCCGCGAAGAGATCGGGTGGGATCGCACACTAATGATCGACGCCAACCAGGTCTGGGACGTTCCGGTTGCCATTGATTGGATCAAGCATCTTGCGAAGTTCGACCTTCATTGGGTGGAAGAGCCCACAAGCCCCGATGACATTCTCGGTCATGCCACCATTGCCCGCGCGATCGCTCCCATTGGTGTCGCGACGGGCGAGCATTGCCACAATCGGGTCATGTTCAAGCAGTTGCTACAGGCCAATGCAGTGAGCTTCTGTCAGATCGATAGCTGTCGCCTCGGTGGCGTCAATGAAGTCCTGGCCGTGCTTCTCATGGCCGCCAAGTTCAAGATTCCGGTTTGCCCCCACGCCGGCGGTGTCGGCCTTTGCGAATACGTCCAGCATCTCTCGATCTTTGATTACATCGCGGTCAGCGGTTCACTCGAGAATCGGCGACTGGAGTATGTAGATCATCTTCACGAACACTTCGTACATCCGGTCATAATGCGGCGCGACCACTACCTTGCGCCGACCGCCCCTGGTTACAGCATCGAGATCAAGTCTGATTCGCTCTTACGATATCGATATCCCGAAGGCGAGGTCTGGCAGAATTAAGCAATCCATCTGAATATTTATCTGGAGTTATGGAATGTATACGTTAGTGCTCTTACGGCACGGTCAAAGCACATGGAACAAGGAGAATCGATTCACAGGCTGGACGGATGTGGATCTTTCAGGAGAAGGACTGGTTGAGGCAAGGACCGCTGGCCAGGTCATCAAGACCGAAGGTTTGACGTTTGATCTCGCCTTCACCTCGGTACTCAAACGCGCTATCCGAACTCTTTGGATCGTGCTTGATGAATTGGACGAAATGTGGATCCCGATCGAACACAGTTGGCAGTTGAACGAGAGACACTATGGCGCGCTCCAGGGACTCAATAAAGCGGAGACGGCCGCGAAGTTTGGCGAAGATCAGGTCAAGATCTGGCGCCGCAGCTATGACATTCCACCACCGGAATTGGATGTTAACGATGAGAGATTTCCCGGGCTCGACCCCCGCTACGCCGGGTTAGCTCCAGGCAACCTGCCAAGAACTGAGTGTCTTAAGGATACGGTAGCGAGAATGCTGCCTTACTGGCACGAGGCCATCGCGCCGTCGATCCTCGAGGGGCGTAAGGTAATCGTTGCGGCGCACGGCAACAGTCTTCGTGCACTGGTCATGTACCTGGATGGAATCTCCGAAGACGTGATCGTCGAACTCAATATTCCGACTGGAATCCCGCTCGTGTACGAACTGGATGCGGAGTTAAAGCCGATTCGTCACTATTACCTTGGCGACCCTGAGGCGATCGCGCGAGCCGAGCAGGCAGTCGCGAATCAGGGCAAGGCAGGCGCTCGGGAGTAGTTGCCAGTTCTCAGTTGCCAGTTCTCAGTAGGTGGTCAGGGGTCAGTGGTCGGTTGCCGATCGACGCCAAGGAAGTGAGGCATCGCAGCTCTGAGTCATGCTTTTTCGAGGACGCAGCTTCGATCTGAATTTCGATCTGCTACTCAGTGTTTGAAGTGCCTCATGCCCGTAAAGAGCATAGCGATGTCGTGCTCATCGGCAGCCTTGATCACTTCCTTGTCACGCACTGAGCCGCCCGGCTGAATCACCGCGCTAATACCGAACTTCGCCGCTTCGTCCAGCCCGTCGCGAAATGGGAAGAAGGCGTCCGACGCAAGCACGCACCCTTCCAGCGGCAACTGCGCCTTCGCTGCCCCAAACTTCACCGAGTCGATGCGCGACATCTGTCCAGCCCCGACGCCCACCAGCTGTCCACCCTTCGCATAGACGATCGCATTCGACTTGACGTGTTTGCAGATCGCCCACGCGAGCCGCAATCCGCGAAGCTCGGTGGGCGTGGGCTTGCGGGCGCTGACAGTCTCCAGCTTGTCGTCGTCAAACAATGCGGTGTCCCGCTCCTGAACAAGTACGCCACCACCACCTATTCTCCTCAGCTCCAGCACCGACGCTGAGGAATGGTGGCCTGAGGCAAGGCTCAACACTCGCAGGTTCTTCTTCGCAGACAACATCTGCCTAGCCTCGTCGGTAAAATCGGGAGCAATAATCACCTCTGCGAACATTTCCGCGATCTCTCGCGCAGCGTCTCCATCGACCACCTTCGAAAACGCGATTATTCCCCCGAATGCCGAGACCGGATCCGTCTCCTTCGCCTTGAGGAATGCTGAGCGCGCGTTCCTGGCGACGCCCACGCCGCACGGATTCGTGTGCTTGATGATCGCGCACGCGTATGGGATCTCGGTCGGATTCGATGCACCACCTGCGATCCTCTCGCGGATGAAGAGCCGGTCGAGCTCCATGACCAATTCCCAAGCTGCATCCGCATCGATCAGATTGTTATATGAGAGCTCCTTTCCCTGAACCTGCTCGGCAGTTGCCACACCAGGTTCGGAATGGTCTCGAAGGCGATACAGAGCGGCCCGCTGATGGGGATTCTCGCCATAACGGAGCGCCGAAAGCTTCTTTAGACTAAGTTCGATCTCATCCGGAAGCTCGATCGCACCCGAAGCTGGATCGCCAAGCGCGAGATCCGGATTCTCCGGATGTCGCGACCACAGAAAGGCGGCGATATCACGGTCATAGGATGCGGTGTGACGAAATGCAGTCAACGCCAGTTGATAACGAATAATCTGCGGCAAGGCACCCGAATGCGCGTCAAGGAGCGCGGCAACCATCCCGTAGTCCCGCGGCTCGACAACAACGGCGACATCATTGTGATTCTTCGCCGCCGAACGAATCATCGCCGGTCCGCCAATGTCGATATTCTCGATCGCATGATCAAACGCGACGTCAGGTTGTGCGATGGTTTCGCGAAATGGATAGAGGTTGATGACGACAAGATCGATCGGCTCGATACCGTGCTCCTTCATCTGAGCCTGGTGCTGTTCGTCTGCACGGATGCCGAGGATGCCTCCGTGCACCTTTGGATGAAGCGTCTTGACCCGCCCATCGAGAATTTCCGGGAA
>JBDTUW010000189.1:0-7323 GCA_040007555.1 Acidobacteriota bacterium
GAAAAGCGCTCGCCACCTCTATTCCGACTCGGGCTTGTACGTACCGAGGCGGCGATAAAGGGTCTTTCTGCCTATCCCCAGGAGCCGAGCCGCCTTCGCCTTGTCACCGCCCGTCAGCGACAGGGTGTGGTCAATGACGGTTCTCTCAATCTCTTCAAGACTCAACGGCAGGCTTAATTCAATCAGACTGCTTTGCGCCCCTGGTGTCTGAGCGCGAATGCCCTCCGGAAGGTCAGTTTCCATGATCTGCCGGCCGGCAGCGATAATCACCGCGCGTTCGACGCAGTTTTCGAGTTCACGAACATTGCCCGGCCAGGGATAAGTCTTCAGGAGTCGCAACGCCCGCTCGGAGATCCCCGTCACCCGGCGACCACTCTTCTGCTGAAACCCCTCAACAAAAAAAGCAATCAATTGTTCGATGTCGTCTGGGCGATCCCGCAGCGGCGGAAGCACGATCGGATACACGTTCAATCTGTAAAACAAATCTCGGCGAAATCTTCCCGCTTCGGTCTCCTGCTCGAGGTTCTTGTTCGTCGCAGCGATGACACGCACATCCGTCTTGATCACCTCGTTGCCACCCACACGGGTGAACTCGCCGTCCTGGAGCACGCGCAGCAAGCTCACCTGCGCTGCCAGACTCATCTCCCCGATCTCGTCCAGAAAGAGCGTTCCCCCGTTCGCCTCCTCGAACCGTCCGATCCTTCGCGACCTCGCATCCGTAAACGCCCCTCGCTCGTGACCAAACAGTTCCGTCTCGAGCAGAGTCGCTGGAATCGCACCGCAATTGATCTTGATAAAGGGACGCGATACTCTGCGCGAATTAAACTGAATGAGGCTCGCAAGCATCTCCTTACCGGTCCCGGACTCGCCCTGGAGCAACACCGTCGTCTGACTATCGGCCACTGAGAGCGCCATTTCCATCGCGCGCCTCATTTTCTGAGAGGAGCCGATGATTCGTTCGCCCGCGCGCGCGTCGTTAAGCTCCCTCTTGAGCCGGATGACTTCAGCCGCCAGGCGGTCCTTCTCGAGGGCGATCGCGATCTGACTGGAAATGCCCTTGAGCAACTGGACTTCGTACTCCGATAGCCGTGCTCCATCTCCCGACCAGGCCATGACGATAACCCCGAGCACCTTTTCTTTGGCAGTAATCGGCGCCAGGAGCGCCGATCGCCCGCGGATGACATTCGTCAGCAGCTCGCGCGCCAACGGAGAATCTTCAATCGTCTCGATCCTCAGTGCGCCACCCTCGCGCAGGGCTTCGCGCACCAGCGGATGATCAGAAAGCTGCAGCTTGCGAGCATCGCGATAGCGGCCCTCCACGGCCTTCCGCAGATCGAAACCTCGCCGCGGACGCAACTCGTCAAGATGCAGGTGGTCTCCCGCAGCATCGAGTATTGCGAGACAGCCATAATCTGCCTCAACCAGTTCGAGGGCGCGATCGATAACAAAGGTCGAGATTTCCGCGAAATCATTTTTGGCGCTGATGTCGTTGGAAATCTCCAGCAATAGCTTTGTCAGCTCAACCTCTTTCTCCTTTTCCTGGTAGAGCTGCGTGTAATGAAGACCGATTGCCACCTGATTGGCCAGCCATTCGACGAGGCGTACTTCGGTGTCGGTCCAGGCGTGTGGCTCCCGACAATAGTGCAGAGCGATGACGCCGAGCAGACGCTCCCGAAATACAAACGGGGCGAGAAGCACCGCCCTTGTTCCAATCAGCTGGCAAGTGGTCCGCACCCAACCCGGAAGTTGGGCGGTATAGATGTCGTCGATGAGAAAATGGCGGGCCTTGGGGAGATAATTCCGGATGGTCTCCGTCGGCACAAGCGAGGGAGGAACATTGAGCCCGGTACCGGGTGTCAGGCTCTTGTCAGCAAGGTATTCGTGGCTGACACGAAACCCGCCGTCGGGAGATGGAATGATAACGTTGCATCGATCGACTCCCAGCCGCTGTCCAACTTCGTTGACGGCGGCCTGAAGAAATCTGTCGATGTCGATGACACTGACGATCTCGGGATTGATCCGGTCGAGGATCGCATCTCGCGCCTCGTACATCTCCAGCAGCTTGTCCTGTAAACCCTCCGCGATTGGCATCCGTCACCCGTCCCATCAGGTCGCAATCGAGACCACAGAGCCGTAGTCGTGAGAAAGGATCGGAAGTTGCCGGTCCTTCTTTGATTCGGGAAGCCCGAACAGACTGCTCCAGGTGCGCTTGATGGGGAGCGCGAGTTCACCCGCAAGCTCACCAACCGTCATGCCATCAAGAAATCGCAAATCGTGAGCCCGATAGCTGTCCGGAGGAATCATGAGAAACTCACCTCTAAAGCTCTCCCTCGCTCCCAGAAAATCGACTCCGGAGAGCAGTCCGGCGACTGTCACCCCTTCCCCAAAAAACAGGTTCGGGACCGGCACCGCACGTAATCTGGTGCCAAATGAATCGTTGATCCCCGTTACGGCCTCGGCCAGCATCGGATGGAATATCTCCCCCGTCGCGATTGTGCCGTAGATCTGAGCGGCTGTTTGTTGAGAAAATTGCCCCTTCTTTTGCAGCCTGCCAAGTTGCCGCATGCGGCGCGCATGCTCTTCAAAGAACTTGCGCACCATCCCCACTCCATCCTCTATCTGAGGATAGCTCTCTTCTTCTGCGGCCCCTGTCGCACGGACGATCCGGTAATGCTTTCTCGCCGGTATCGGACGACCAGCGCGAATGTAAAACTCATCCCCCAGAAATGCGAAGACAGTACCCAGTCGCTCGCTGAGTTCTGCCTGAAGCGGCATCACCTGATTGATGATAGTGCCGCAATACTCATCTGTCACCGGCGTCATGCGATCGCGGTACTTATGCTTGTCAGTGATCCCAAGCGGGACGATGGCAGTGGAAACCAGACCCGGATGGAGCCCCGCCAGGTCTCGGATGGTCTTTTCCAGATGCTTGCCGTCGTTTATCCCCGGGCAAAGCACTACCTGGGCATGAACCTCGATACCGTGATCGATGAAATGTCGCATCTTGGCCATGACATCGTCGCGTCGTTCGATGCCGAGCATGTAAGCGCGAAGATCGAGGTCCGTGGCATGCACCGAGACGTACTGCGGTGTCAGTCGCTGCTCGATAACGCGCTCGATCTCTGACTTTGTGATCGTAGTCAGCGTCGTGTAGTTACCGTACATAAAGGAGAAGCGGACATCCTCGTCACGAACCCAGAGCGAGGGACGAGAGCCGGTTGGATTCTGTTGAATGAAACAGAAGATACAATCGTTCCCGCACTGGCGGGGCGTCATCGGCTCGAAGTCGATGCCCCAGCCTTCGGACTCGTCTTTCTCGACCTCAACCTGCCATTCTTCGCCGCTCGCCTTGATGACTTCAAGCGTCATCTCTTCTTCACCCGAGGTTAGGAATTTGAAGTCGAGCGCGTCGCGGACACGCTTCCCATTGACGGTCCAGACTCGATCTCCCGGCTCGAGCTCGAGTTCAGCCCCAAGCGATTCCGGATCGACCTCGATTATCTTGATACCCTTGGCCATTCGCTGGTGCTCGCCTTCCGATGCCCTTCGTCAGTTCCCGATGACATCCTCGATCGGGTGATATTCCAGTCCCTGTGACTCAGCCACTGCCTGATACGTAATGTAACCGTTAAAGGTGTTGACCCCGTTGCGCAAACCCCGATCGACTTTGATGGCTTCAACAAACCCCTTGTTCGCCAGCTTCAGCGCATAGGGCAATGTGGCGTTGGTCAGCGCGAAGGTCGAGGTGCGCGCCACAGCTCCCGGCATATTGGCAACGCAGTAATGCAAAACGTCGTCGACAAAGAACGTCGGATTGCTGTGTGTCGTCGGGCGCGTCGTCTCGATGCAACCTCCCTGGTCAACTGCAACATCGACAATCACTGCACCCTTATTCATCGTCTTGAGCATTTCACGTGTCACGAGCTTCGGCGCCGCGGCCCCTGGAATCAGCACCGCACCGATGACGAGGTCGGCACTGGCAATCGCCTCCTGCACGGTATACGGGTTGGAAACCAGCGTTTTGATGCGCGAACCAAAAATGTCATCAAGGTACCGCAGCCGATCGAGGTCCTTGTCGAGAACCACGACGTTGGCTCCGAGACCCACCGCCATCTTGATTGAATTGATGCCAACAACCCCTCCCCCAACGATCGCTACCTTTGCAGGCAGCACGCCGGGGACGCCGCCCATGAGGACTCCACGGCCTCCCTCGGGCTTTTGCAGATAATGGGCGCCCACCTGGACTGCCATCCTGCCCGCGACCTCCGACATCGGTGTCAGTAGGGGCAGATGGCCCTCCGCATTTGTGATCGTCTCATAGGCGACACCGATCACCTTCCTCTCAAGCATGACCTGTGTCAGATCGGGGAGTGGCGCAAGATGGAGATAGGTAAATAGAAGCTGGCCCTCTCGCATCCGCCCGTATTCGGGTCCAACCGGCTCCTTCACTTTGACGATCATCTCAGCCCGCCGCCAGACCTCATCGGCTGATTCGACGATCTGACCCGCAGCAGCACGGTATTCGTCATCACGAATGCCGCTGCCCTCTCCGGCACCAGCTTCCACCAGCACCGTATGTCCGACATCACTCAGAGTCTTGACGCCGGCAGGCGTCAGCCCAACGCGCGATTCGTTGTCTTTGATCTCTCTGGGTAGACCGATGATCATAAAGTCCCGCCTCCCGTCTGCGTCGTATGGTTCACGAACGGATCTTTTCGGCAGTGTCGATCTGAGCCTTTTGCAGCTTGCCGCTATAGTCTACATAGATCGATTTCCATTCCGAAAAAATCTCGAGTGAGGTCAGCATCGCCCCTTCGCGATGGCCATTCCCTGTTGCCTTCGTCCCGCCGAACGGAAGATGCACTTCGGCGCCAATCGTCGAAGAATTTACATAGAAGATTCCAGTATACATCCGCTCCATCGCGTAGAAGGCGCGATTGACGTCTCTGGTGTAGATCGCGGATGAGAGGCCATACTTGACACCATTGCCGATTTCAATCGCCTCATCGAGATCGTTGCACGGAATGACGCTAACCACCGGACCAAAGATCTCCTCCTGCGCAATCCGCATCCCCGGACTAACATCGGTAAAGATGGTCGGCTCGACAAAGTAGCCGTGACGGTGCTCGCCCCGGTCGAGGCGACGACCGCCAAAATGAAGGGTCGCACCGTCTTCTTTCGCACCAATCTCGATATACCCAAGTATCTTTCGTACCGCGGCTTCGTTAATGACGGGTCCCACATCAACCTTCTTATCAAGCCCATTGCCAACCCGGAGCTTGCCAGCTTTCGCCGTCAGCAACTCGACAAACTTGCGATACACCTTCTTGTGAACGACAAGTCGCGAAGAAGCTGTGCAGCGCTGACCCGAGGTGCCAAACGCCCCCCAGACAGCCCCTTCGACAGCCAACTCGAGGTCCGCGTCCTCCATGACGATAATGACATTCTTCCCGCCCATCTCAAGTGAGCATAGCTTGCCGTCACGCGCCGCTGTCTCGGCTACCGTGCCTCCCGTCGCCGTTGAGCCCGTGAAAGAAATAAGTCGAACATCCGGATGTTGAGTCAGCGGGGCGCCCGTCGCCGTGCCCGTCCCTGCGACCAGATTAATCACGCCGGGTGGTATTCCCGCTTCCTCGGCAGTTCTGACAAGGTTGATAGTGGAAAGTGGCGTGTCCTCCGCCGGCTTGATGACAACCGTATTGCCACAGATCAGCGCCGGCATCATCTTCCAGGATGGGATGGCCATGGGAAAGTTCCAGGGCGTAATGAGCGCCGAAACCCCGACTGGCTGGCGAATGCACATCGCCATTTTCTCGGGGAGCTCAGAAGGTGTCGTATAGCCATGTAATCGCCTTCCCTCGCCAGCCGTGTAGAAGGTCAGATCAATGGCCTCCTGCACGTCGCCGCGGGCCTCTTTGAGCACCTTGCCCATCTCCCGGGTCATATCTACCGCGAACGCTTCTTTTTGCTCGATCAGTAATTGACCGAGGCGATAAAGCATCTCAGCGCGGCGTGGCGCAGGCGTGGCCTTCCAGCCAGGTGCCGCTTCGCTCGCCGCTGACACCGCTTTGTTGACGTCGACCAAACTCGAAGCCGGGAAGATGCCAACTATTTCCCTCGTATCGGCCGGATTGCGATTCTCCATCATCTCCGACGCGCGTACCCACCGACCGCCAATGTAATTGCGAAAGAGCTTCGGTTTTTTTCCTGCTTTTCCTTTTGCCATAGTCCTACTCAATGATTAAACACGTGTCCTACCTAAACGGTTATTCTACGGTGAAGGCGTAGTTTTTCAAAATCGCAAGAACTGCGCGTGTAAGTCGCGCTGCTCAAGGAAGGCTAACGCGAAGGTAGCGACTGACGCAAAAGGCGCGGAGAGGAAAAGGAAGGCATCAAGTAGCACCGACGCTGGCGCTGAGGCTCACCGCCCGTCTGCGCGAGTAGAGACAGAGGTCGAATGCGAAGACCAGGCCAGGCGAACTTCGTGAATGCGGTTGAGATCGTTGCGGGATACCTTAGTAGCGGGAGTGTGACAGCGGAAGCAACTGACTCTCGCGTCTCTCCATTTCCCGGGATGCAGGTGCTGCAATTCAAGGGCCTCGAGCTTTTGCGGAGTGTGGCAAGCCAGACATTCATCGCGTGATTTTGCCGTCAGATGCTCAGGCGGGTTGGATGAGACGGGTCGCGCCCGTCCACGGGTCGAAAGAAAATAGAGTCCGCCCACAACGCCAAGTACGATAGCAATAAACATCAAATCGCGAGTCTTCATGTAAGCTCCATCGGTGCGGCAATCTAACAGACGGCAGGAAAGGTGTCCAGCGCCGCCTTCTTCACGCGCCGCCTTCTTCATTTATCGCCAGCGCCGGGTTGTCACGTGAGGATCGCGCGATCCGTCTTTTCGTAAAGATCCGCGCACGTTTCTAACTATAACTAGCGGCGACTGTTTGCGCGCGGCTCAAGTGAACTAAACTGCACCATTAATTGACAAAGCTCCAACGCTCGCTTAGAGTCCGCGTCATTGAACTCGACATTCATCTCATCCGCTCTCATCCAGCTATTAACTTCGAGGAGGTCAATTATGAAGAAAAACTTTCCGCTGATTGCCGCAGCAATGCTGTTTGCGGTCGGAGCCGCGTTCGCGCAGACGCCTGCCGAGCCCGAGGCGCCACCAAAGGTACTCCGCATCATACGCGAGCACGTCAAACCCGGGATGGGCGCCGCGCACGCCAAAATCGAAGCGGGATGGCCCCATGCCTTCGCCAAAGCCGCGTCGACTAATTACTATATCGGTCTGAGCAGCCTGTCCGGCGCCAACGACGCGCT
>JBDTUW010000190.1:0-7301 GCA_040007555.1 Acidobacteriota bacterium
AATCGGCCTATGGAACGAATCTACCGTGACCCGGTCCACAACATCATCGCGCTTGACGACGATTGCGCGGACGACGCGCTCCTCGCGCGGTTGATCGATTCTCGCGAGTTTCAGCGTCTTCGTCACATCAAACAGTTGGGACTGGCTCTCTACACTTATCAGGGAGCGGAGCATTCACGCTTTACTCATTCGCTTGGCGTCATGCACCTCATGACGAGGGTACTCGACCTGCTTGGCAAGAAGCATGCGATCAGCGCGGAGGCTCGCGCAGTCGCAAGGGCCTCAGCGCTGCTCCACGATATCGGCCACGGCCCCTTTTCCCACGTCATCGAAAGCGTTCTGGGCGAAAATCACGAGCGATGGACCATCCGCATTGTCGGTGACCAGAGTACGGAAGTCCACGCGCTGCTCAAAGCCCACGACCCATCGATGCCCGAAAACGTCATCGCCGCCATCGAGCACCGCTACCGGCCGGCATTTGTTGGGCAGCTGGTCTCGTCACAGCTCGATGTCGACCGCTTTGACTATCTCCTCCGCGACAGTCTCATGACGGGAGCGAAATACGGCATTTACGATCTTGAATGGATTCTGCATGCGCTCGAGATTGATGAGAAGGAAGACCGGATTTATGTCGCCGCCAAAGGCCTCTACGCCGTTGAAGAGTATCTGCAGGCGCGATACTACATGTTCCGACAGGTCTACTTTCACCGGTCGCTGCGTTCGGCAGAGGGGATTCTCCGCAGCCTTCTCCGCCGGGCGATCGAGGTGGCTCAGGAGGGGCGCCTGCGTTTTGTCGTCACCGATTCGGTGATGGGGCGTCTGCTGACCGGGCTTCCGCTGGGAACAGCTGACTATCTGAAGTTTGACGATCACGACGTCATGTTTCATATCAAACAATGGACCGGTGATGATGACGCCATTCTACGGGACCTTTCGCAACGGTTCGTTGACCGGCGGCTCTTCAAGGCGATCGATCTGGAGATGCCGGAGGCTGACCGGGCGGCTTTTGTCTCAGAGGCCCGGGAGCGTGTCGCGGCACTTGGCTTTGACCCGAATTTCTATTTGATCGAGGATCGTGCCGCAGACATCCCGTATTACGGTTATTATCGGCCCGAAGGTAAGGCAAGGCTCTTTATCGAACGCAGCACCAACTCGCGGGAGATTTGCGACATTGCGGACATTTCGCCCGTCATTCGCGGAATGCAGGGCTATGAGATTCATCGCCTTTGCTTCCCGATTGAAGCTACTCAGTCAATCGAGACGATCTGATGAAGACCGTAGCCACCCTCATCCTCGTCATTCTGCTCTCGAGCACGTGTTTGTCACAGCAGACACCGCGCGTGGCGATCGTTGACTTCTCCGGGGACGAACGCGGAGATATGCGGTCCCTTCTACAGTCGGCGGCCGGCGAGTTCGAGTTGCTCGACGCTCCCCAAACGAGAGCGGCTGTGCGTGGTGCGGGTTATCATGGCAGTCTCAACCTGAGCCGGTCCGAAGCAAGCGATCTTGGGGCGACGATCGGGTGCGACTTTTATTTCCTCGGACGGGTGGCGAACCTGCGCCGATTAGGCTTGGAAAACGAAGGCTACTTCGAGTGCTCGGCCGCGGTCTTCCTGGTCGAGGCGCAAAGTGGGCAACTAATCCTCTTCGATCTCCCAAGCGCAAGCGCTCCCATCGAAGCGAAAGCCTACGACGGTTTGCTGACAACAGCGAAGACGAGGCTCTCGCTGTACACCCGCGCGATCCGGACCGCATTTCAGAAACGCGTTCGTCTGGCGAGCGAGCCGGTTGATTTGCTCGAGGAGACTGTTGAGGTTCTGGACGGTGAGGTCGTCGCCAAAGGAGTCGTACCGCCGGTATTTTATCAGCGACTCAAGCCCACATATACCAGCGAGGCGGCGCTCGCCAACGTTGCGGCGACCGTTGAGCTGAACGCCGTCTTTGGACAGGACGGCAAGGTCTCGCGGGTCGACCTCGTCAAATGGGCCGGGTTCGGTCTCGATGAGTCGGCGGTAGCAACGGTCCGCGCGATTCGGTTCAGGCCGGCCGAACGTAACGGCCGACCCGTAAATGTTCTCGCTCTCGTGAGATACAACTTTGTGCGTCCTCCCTCGAATGCTGAACGCGAGATCGAAGCCGAGAAGCTGCGGCGCAGTTTGAGACAAATCGGGAAGCCCTAAATGCCTACGTCTGTGAGAAGCACAACTCGACGCCAGCGTCTGCCGAGCGCTCGGACAATTGCTAGTGCGATTGCTCGCGCGATCGCTTTGCCGCTGTCGCTCTCCCTGCTGGTGGGTTGGTTCGCGATCGCCGAAGCGCAGAAGGGCCCGCCAATCTCGCGTGGCGAGAAGCTCGAGATTCTCGAGCACGTCTGGAAGGCGGTTAATGAACGTTACTATGATCGCTCGTTTCACGGAGTCGACTGGAATGCACAACTCGCGACAATGCGACCACGCATGGATGATGCAAGCGATCGGCTGGAGTTCTATCGATTTCTGCGAAAGATGATCGGCACACTGGGTGACGCGCATACGCGAGTCTTCTCTCCTGAAGATGCATTTGACCGCAACCGCCCCTCGGGCATCACGACTGGGCTCTCTGTTCGACGTGTCGAGGGTGCGGCGGTGATCATCTGGGTTGAACCAAGCTCCGAGGCAGCAAAACAGGGTCTTCGGCCGGGTCAGCGAATCAAGACCATAGACGGAAACCCCGTCGAGCAGCTGCTGGCAGCGGCGCGCGAAGATTTGGGGTTGAGTTCGACCGCGGTTGCGCGCGAGGTGCTGAGCTTCGAGCGCATTTTTTACGGTCCGCGCGATACCCTGGCTGAGGTCGAGGTTGTCGATCAGGAGGGTCATACTCGCAAGGCGGTGCTCCGACGTCGCTTTGTCGAATTCCAGCGTCGCGTCCTGACCAGGCGGCTGCCGGGCGAAATCGGTTACATCGAGTTGACCGGTTTTGGGCCGGAAGTCGAACGCGAGTTTGATGCGGCTATTCTGTCCAATCAGAGTTCTCGGGGATTGATCCTCGATTTACGTAACAATGGCGGTGGCTTTGTGACGACAGTCGCGCGAGTGGCGAGTCATTTCTTCTCTCGCGAGACCGAACTGGGAGTCTTCATTACCCGACAGGGGAAGGCCTCTCCCCGACGGACCGAGCGTTTGAAGAACATTTACCGAGGCCCCGTTGTCATCCTCGTCAGCGCGCGTTCCGCGAGTGGCGCGGAAATGCTCGCCGCCGCGCTGCAGGAGCGTAAGCGAGCTACTATCGTTGGTAACAGCGCTACGACCTGCGGGTGTCTTGTTGGTGTCAGCCGCTCAGTCAATCTGCCGGATGGCGGCAAACTCAATGTCAGTGATACTGATTTTCGCACGGCATTTGGGCGCCGGGTCGAAGGCACGGGGGTGCTGCCCGATGAACGCCTCGAACTTCGAATTGCGGATCTCACAGAGGGACGTGATCGCGCTCTCGAATGGGCGGTCGATTACCTGGGGCGGCTGGACGTGCCCGCCGACGCAGACTTGTCAACTGAACACGCCAAAAGATAGACTCAGATTCAATATGAAGCACTTTTCTGCGTCTCTCGCATTGCTTTTTCTTTTGAGTGCCGGTGCGATCCGCGTCGATGCTCAATGGGAGATCGTCCTCGAAGACAAGACTCGGAGCGATCTCAACGCGGTTTTCTTTGTCGACAAAGAGTCCGGTTGGGTGGTTGGCGACAGTGGGATCATACAGGCAACCCGAACCAGCGGCGCGCAATGGTTCCCGCAGAATTCCGGCGTCAAATTGAGCCTCAGTGACGTCTATTTTCGCGACCATAACGAAGGTTGGATGATTGCTTCCGGGGGCCGCATCCTCTACTCGGATGACGGCGGTGACTCGTGGCGCGAACTGTATCGCATTCCCGCTGCTGCTGGAGCAAGCCAGCAGGACGAACCGGAGCTTTACAGTATTGCCTTTCCGAGCCGGAAGATCGGCTGGGTAGTGGGAACTGACGGGCGGATACTTCATTCCGAGAACGGCGGCAGGACCTGGAGTCAGCAGGAGAGCGGCACGCGCGAAGAGCTGGTTCACGCCCGCTTTGTCAACGAGAAACGTGGCTGGGTGGTGGGCGGAGCGGGCACCATTCTTTTCACCGACGATGGCGGTCGAACATGGGAGAAACAACACGGCGGCACGAATGGGCATCTGTATCACATCGACGTCCGTGGCAGGGACAAGGCCTGGGCGGTTGGCGACAATGGCACGATCCTGAGGACGACCAACGCCGGGATCAGCTGGGAAACCGTCTCATCAAGCGCGAAGGAAACGCTGCTCAACGTTGCCTTCGCCGATGACAAACTTGGTTGGGTGGTTGGGTGGAACGGCACCATTCTTCGGACAGGCGATGGCGGCGCAACCTGGGTTGAGCAGGTCAGCGGAACGCGCGTCAATCTATATGGGCTTGCAGTCCGCAAAGACGGATTCTTGAATCGCCAGACTCAGGCTTGGGTAGTCGGCGCCGACGGGATGGTCCTCCGCTATCGAACTCGGTGACGCTGAAGAAACACGTCCGATCAATACAAGCTGAGTTCTGTGACCCTGCACAGGACTCACTCATATCGCAACGCCTCTACTGGAAGCAGACGCGCGGCCTTTCGGGCGGGATAGATTGTCGCCAGTAGGCTAATCGCCAGCGCTAACCCAGCCACCGCGAGCGTATCCAGGATACCCGGTTGAAGAGTTACCGACGAAACGGAGTAGATCTCCGCCGGAATCGAGACCAGGTGGTATCGATTTGCCAGCCAGGCCGTCCCCAGACCAGCGGCAGTTCCCAACGCTGCTCCAACCGCGCCGACAATCGCGCCCTGCCAAACGAAGACCATCATGATCGATCTTGATGTCGCACCCTGGGCGCGCAGGATCGCGATATCCCGGTGCTTTTCGATGACCGTCATTGTCAGCGTCGTAATGATGTTGAGCGCCGCCATTACTATCAACAGCGAGAAAAACACTATGACAACCCGTTGTTGAAGTTCGAGTGCCGCGAATAGCGGCCGGTTCAGCTCTTTCCAGTTAGTTGTCATGAATTCGCTGCCCGCCACCGCGAGCACACGTGCGCCGGTCTCTTCGACCGCGTAGATATCGTCGACCTTCATCTGAATGACCCCAGCCGTACGACCGTCGTCGCGCAATTGCTGAACAGCTCTGAGTGAGATGTACGCCCACTTGGAGTCGTACTCAAAGAGTCCCGAAGAGAAGATTCCCGCGATGCGAAAGCGCGTGAAGCGCGGTCTTGGAACCACGCCAAGTGGAGTCAATCGAGTTCGCGCCGAAACGGCGGTGACGACTTCTTCGAGGTGCAAGCCAAGGACACGCGCGAGTTCCTTTCCGATGACCATGGGCTTCACCTCACGGCCGTCCTGATCCTCCGCATCGATCAAGCTGGCGTCTCCTTCAATCGTGGTTCTGAAAACCTCATTCGCCTCGCGCCGGGCCGATGTGTCCACCCCCTTCAGGATCGCCTGCTCCTGACGATCGGCAATGGTTAGCAAGACAGGCTCGTAGGTCGTGGCCGAGACCGCCCTGACACCGGGTACCGCACTGACGCGCTCAATGAGCGACCGATAATTCTCTATTCCCTGGCTGTCCTTTCTAAGAAGGTTAAGGTGGGCGGTGCCCGCGAGGATCTTCTCCTGGACATCCGAACGGAACCCGGTGATCAGCGCCTGGGCGACGATCAGTGCAGCCACGCCTGCGGTGATCCCAACAATCGAGATACCGGTCAGAACCGACACTGCGGCCTGGCGACGCTTCGCGCGCAAGTACCGCAAGGCGATGAACACTTCGAATGGCATGGCGCTCGACCGAACGCGGCTATTTGCTTTCGGGCCGCATGTGCGGAAAGAGGATGACGTCCCGGATCGAGCGCTGATTGGTCAGCACCATGACAAGACGGTCGATACCGAGGCCCTCGCCGGCAGTGGGCGGCATCCCGTAGGAAAGGGCGCGGATGTAGTCTTCATCCATGACCATGGCTTCCGCGTCTCCAGCATCCCGCTGCTGCACCTGCTGCTCAAAGCGCAGCCGCTGTTCCTGCGGATCGTTGAGCTCTGAGAAGGCATTGGCCAGTTCCATACTCGCGACGAATAGTTCAAATCGCTCGACGAAGCGCGGATCATCAGGCTTTTGCTTCGAAAGCGGCGAGAGCTCGGTCGGAAACTCCGTAATGAAGGTCGGGTTGATCAAATGCGGCTCGGCCACGTGCTCGAAGAGCTCGCCGAGGAGCTGGCCATTGTTTAGCTTCGGATCGAAACTCAAACTGAGACTCTCCGCAGCCTCTTCGAGACTGGTGCGATCCATGAGCCCCTCCGCTGTCGGCCTCGTTGCGTCGTCAATCCAGTAGCGAGCTACGGCCTCCCGCATCGTCATGCGTTCCCACTTGTCAAAGTCAATGACCTGATCCTGGTAAACGACCGCGCGTTCGCCGCAGACGCGGTCAACAAGACTCTTCACCAGCTCCTCAGTCATGTCCATCAGATCGTTGTAATCGGCATAGGCCTGATACCACTCGAGCATCGTGAACTCAGGATTGTGGCGTATTGAAAGGCCTTCATTGCGGAAGTTGCGATTGAGCTCATAGACTCGCTCAAAACCGCCGACGATCAGGCGCTTGAGGTAGAGTTCGGGCGCGATGCGGGCATAAAGATCGATATCCAACGCATTGTGATGAGTCACGAATGGCCGCGCTGCTGCCCCGGTCGCGAGCGGAGTCAGCATCGGCGTTTCGACTTCGATATAGCCGCGTTCGTCAAAGAACCGGCGAATTTGGGCGATGAGCAGCGCGCGGCGTTCAAAGACTTCGCGCGTGTTCAGCCGGCTCTCGGTTGCGTCGTGCGCGTTGCCACTTGCGATCAGGTCGACATATCGCTGTCGATAGCGGAGCTCTTTGTCCTGGACCCCATGGTACTTGTCAGGCATCGGCAGCAGAGCTTTTGCGAGAAACTCAAGGCTCGAGGCGTGCAGCGACAACTCACCGGACTTGGTGATGAAGAGGAACCCGCAGGCGCCAATCCAATCCCCCAGATCGAGCTTCTGAAAGAGTTGCCAGGCGGCGTCCCCGAGATCGTTTTTGCGAAGGTAGATCTGGAGCTGATGCAGACCGTCTGAGAGATGTGCAAATGCGGCTTTGCCCATGACCCGAATGGTCATGATTCTGCCCGCGACGCGAATCTGGTCACCTGCGGCTAATTTGAGTGAGTCGTTGGTTTGCTGGAGCTCAGCTTCGTTTTTCTTGCCCGCGAGCTCACCGAATTTCTGAACGA
>JBDTUW010000191.1:0-7237 GCA_040007555.1 Acidobacteriota bacterium
CGCACCCCTGCCGCGGCTCCCAACAAAGTACTTCGAACAGTATCGATCGCTACACAAAAACGACCCGCTCTTCTGGACCCGCTTTGGCATGCCTGGCTCTTCGGGATCGTAACTGTCAGCGGGTCCCTGCGGATTGACCGTAACTCCGCCCGTCGCGAGTGATCCGAAGTAATCCGGCCGGTACCAATCCGCGCACCACTGCCAGACATTCCCACCCATGTCATAAAGCCCAAATCCGTTCGCCTGGAAGTGCCGCACCGGGGAAGTACGATCAAACCCGTCCTCAACAAGGTTCCTTACCGGAAACATGCCCTGCCAGATGTTGGCTGGCCATTTCCCGCCCGGCTTAAGCTCATCGCCCCACGCAAAGTGCTTACGATCCAGACCTCCGCGCGCGGCGAACTCAAACTCAGCTTCTGTCGGGAGGCGTTTACCCGCCCATCGCGCATACGCCATCGCATCATCCCAGGCGATGTGTACCGCCGGGTGATCCTCGCGCCCCTTAACGTCGCTGTCCGGTCCTTCGGGATGGGCCCAATCGGCGAACGCACCATAGCGCCACCAGTTCAATGGGTTTCCAAGGGAGACTTGCGTCAGCGGGGGAGCGAAGACGGCCGAACCCGGTAAAAGCTTCGCCGGGTCGACACCCGGAAAGTCCTTGGGATCGGGTTGCCGCTCCGCGATAGTTTTATACTTTGTGGCCTCTACGAATTTGCCAAACTGCGCATTCGTTATTGGAGTCGCATCCATCCAGAAGCCATCGACCTTGACCAGATGAACCGGCCCGGCATCCGGCATTTCGCAATCGGCGCACCCCATCCAGAACGTGCCTCCCGGTACCCAGACCATTCCTTCGGGTGCCGCGCCTGGCGGTTCTGTCTTGTTGATTCCGACTTCACCGGCTGAGGTTGGACTTGAATTCGCCCCAGCGTGATGTGCGGAATGACCAGAGTCACCTCCAGAAGTCACGCCCCCCTGTTGTGAGTTGGAACTGCAGCTCTGCATGAAGAAGAGCCCACCGAGAAAGAACAAGACGGTGACGGCACCACGGAATGCTCGTCCATTCAAGCGCAAGCTCTCTCGTACAATCTGGTGAAGGCGAAACATCAATGTCAGGCTTACCATCGTGCTCTTCAATACGACATTTCGATGCGACTCACCGGTTCGCTGCGGGTGGTGGACCCTGTCCGTCAACATCATCTGTCGGCACCTTGTCCTGGAACTGATCCTCGTCTTTCAGTTCCTTCCTCAGCTCAGACAACCTCTTCTTCATCATTCGCAGGGTTGCGGAGTAGGCGGGGTCTGAGTACACGTTGCGCATTTCACCTGGGTCAACCTTAAGATCATACATCTCCCACTGATCCAGCTTGTTGAAGTAGATCAGCTTGTACCGCTCCGTTCTCACTCCATAATGCGCAGCCACATTGTGATGCCCTGGATGGTAGTAACGGTAGTACATCGAGGTTCGCCAGTCGCGCGGCGTCTGACCCTTGAGAAGCGGAACGAAGCTTCGTCCCTGCATATCTGATGCTGGTGTCAGACCAGCAGCTGCAAGCATCGTCGGCGCAAAGTCGACATTGAGGATCATCCCCTTGCTGACGCTTCCCGGTTTGATCTGCCCCGGCCAGCGGATCACAAACGGCATGCGCAGCGACTCTTCGTACATGAACCTCTTATCGAAGAAGTTATGCTCACCCAGGAAAAAGCCCTGGTCCGACGTGAAGATGACGACGGTGTTTTGCTTCAGGCCACTCTGATCAAGATAGTCGAGAAATCGTCCGAGACTCTCATCCATTGCCGCCACACAGGCGAGATAGTCCTGCATATAGCGCTTGAACTTCCATCGTTTGAGCGCGGCGCCGCTCAGTCCCGGCGGCGGTTCGACTTTGACATCGGCCGGCGTCAGATCCTCATCGATATGCATCGTCGAATTGCGAGCCGCGTCCGATTTGCCGCGATAGTCATCATCGAACGTAGCGGGAAGCGGCGGATCGAAGTTCTCGAACTGCTTGCGGTGTATTTCGTCGGGTTGCCAGTTACGGTGCGGCGCCTTGTGGTGATACATGAGGAAGAACGGCTTCTCAGCGGGCCTCGACTGCACAAACTTGATGGCTAAATCAGTGATCAGATCGGTGATGTAACCTGTCAGCTTCTTTCGCTCACCCATCTCAATAAATACGGGATCGAAGTAAGCGCCCTGACCGGGGAGAATGTTCCAGTAATCAAAGCCGGCGGGTTTGCCATCCTCTGGTCGATTCGGGTTCTGGCCACCGAGATGCCACTTGCCGACCATCCCCGTGTGGTAGCCAGCCTTTTGCAAGTACTTCGGAAGCATTGGCTGGGAACTGTCGATGTGATTGAAGACCGGAACGCCATTTATGTGAGCATACTTTCCCGTGAGAATCGCCGCCCGACTTGGAGTGCAAATCGAGTTCGTGACAAAGCAATTATCGAAGCGCATCCCCTCATTCGCCAACCGATCGATGTTTGGAGTCTTGATCAGCCGGCTGCCATAGGCACTGACTGCGTGTGCGGCGAGATCATCAACCATGATGAAGACGATGTTCGGCTTTGGATTTGATGCTCTTTGGGCAGCTCCTCTTTCGGGGCGAAAGGAGCCAGCGCATAGCACAATCAGCATCAAGAGTAGTAACCGCTTCCAAGTGTTCCCAGTGTTCATAAGATTACGACCTCCATGCGGCGAGATAGATAGCTTGCTCAAAGAAGTCCTCACGCGAAAAGGCGCGAAGAAGATGTCCACGCGATGCTACGCTCGAAAAGAACTGAAACTACTGACAGCCATATACTCTTCGCGTCTTGCGCCTTCGCCGCTTCGCGTGAGTTCCTGTTCTTCGCGGGTGAGTTCCGAGACGCGCCTTGCAGCCTGCCGGACCTCAGTATAGTATCCATCCGCCCAGCATTTGCCATCCTTATTTTGGAGAGAAAATGCGCAGACTCAGTCGACGGGATTTTACCTCTTCACTACTGGCAACCATCGCAGCGCCTGCGATCATTCAATCGGCGAAGAATCCACCGCGACTCCCCCTCGCCTTCTCGACTTTGGGTTGCCCTAAATGGGATTGGAAAACCATTCTCGGCCAGGCTGCCACACTTGGCTATTCCGGCGTTGAGCTGCGCGGGATTCAAGGTGAGATGGACCTGACAAAGCGCCCGGAATTCAGCTCAACTCGAATCAGGGCGAGCATGAGGGACGTCAGCGCTCTCGGTCTGCGGATTACGGACCTTGGGGCTTCGACGAAACTTCACGAGTTCGAGAGCGCGAAGCGTGCGGCAGCGCTCGATGAGGCCCGGCGCTTTATCGATCTCGCTCACCAGCTCAAGGTTCCTTATGTCCGCGTTTTTGGAGACAAGGTTCTGCCTGAACAGACGCGGGAGGCCACCACCAAGCGTATCATCGCCGGACTGCGCGAACTTGGCGAGTATTCCAAGGGCAGCGGTGTCGCCGTCATCATCGAGTCACACGGAGACTTCACCGATTCCTCTTCGCTGCTCAGGATTCTTGAGAGTTCCAGGATGACGACAACCGGACTCCTTTGGGATGCGCATCATACCTTCGTGTTGGGGAAGGAAGAGCCGGCGGTCACCTTCAAGAGCCTCGGCAGCTTTGTACGCCACGTTCATCTCAAAGACTCGCGCCCGAATGAGAAGGGTGTTCAGTATGTCCTTACTGGTGCTGGCGTCGTTCCGGTTAAGGAAACAGTGCGGGTGCTGTTAGCTGGTGGATATCGCGGTTACTACTCGTTCGAGTGGGAGAAAGCCTGGCACGACGAACTGGAAGAGCCCGAGGTCGCCTTTCCGCATTTTGTCAAAATGATGCGCGAATACCTGGCGGCTGCGGGCGCAAAGGCGTGAACATCCCAAAATGGAGGTAAGCAGCGTGGACGGAAATGTCAGATGGGGCGAATGGATCGGCGAAGGTTGGCAGATGTTTGCCAATCAGTGGCAATCCTGGATTCTGATCATGCTGGTGTTTATATTGCTGATATTGATTCCAGTAGCACCTCTATATGGGATCATGATTGCGTCTCAGCTATCGTCGATTAGTGATCCGGAGTTGCAAACGGAGCCACCCGCATTTCTCTTCGCGCTCCTGCCGGTCATCTATGGGGTAATTATCTTTTGTTCTTCATTCCTCATGGCAGGCGCGTATCGCGCCGCTTTCAAGCAGCTGCGAGGGGCAAAGATTTCCGTAAAGGACTTATTTTCCGGGGGTGATGTGTTCCTCCGTGTCGTGGGTGGAGCCATACTGGTAGGCTTGCTGGTGACGATCGGCGCCGTTTTCTGCATTCTGCCAGGGCTTGCTATGATGGGGCTCTTTTACTTCACGATGCCTTTGATTGTGGAGGGAAGGCTTGGGGTCGTTGACGCGATGAAGGCGAGCTTCGAGCGGACGAAGGCGCACTGGTTCATGTTTGTGCTCTTTGCGTTAGTTGTCAGTCTGCTGGCACAGATCGGATCGGTGGCTTGTGGGATCGGCGTGCTGGCAACCTTCCCTCTTTTCTTCACCATCAACGCCGTGGCCTATCGCGACCTTTTCGGTGTGCCCGGCGCGCTGAGTTTCCTGCCGCAACATGTGCATTCCCCCGAAAACTATTCGCAGCCGTCGCCGCCGGGTGGGCAGTCAGCGCCGACGCGTAGCTGTCCGCGGTGCGGTGCAACCGGCATCGCTGCCACAGCTAAGTTCTGCAACCTGTGCGGTGCGAATCTCGTAGGCTGACCCGACTCATCGAAGAGTTCTTTAGGGAACGAAAGACATGATCGAGTTTGACCGGGTTGAGAAACGCTATGACAACGGGAACCTGGTACTTCAATCAGTTTCGTTCACTATTGAATCTGGAGAGATTCTTGCTCTTGTAGGTCGCAGTGGCTCCGGTAAGACGACGATCCTGAAGATGATCAACCGCCTCCTGACGCCTACCTCGGGCGAAGTGCGGATTGATGGCAAAGCGACCACGGCCTGGGACCCGATCAAGCTTCGAAGGCGTGTTGGCTACGTGCTGCAGGATGTCGGCCTCTTTCCTCACATGACGCTTGCGCGGAATATCGCGACCGTCCCGAGACTTGAGGGTTGGAGTGAGGATCGTATCAAGGCGCGGGTCGATGAGCTGCTGACTCTGGTGGGTCTGAATCCGGAAGAGTATCGAGACCGATATCCTCGTGAGCTCTCGGGTGGGCAGAAGCAGCGCGTGGGTGTTGCCAGAGCCCTTGCGGCCGACCCGCCGATATTGCTTATGGACGAGCCATTTGGCGCGCTCGATCCTCTGACAAAGGCGGAGATGCATCGGGAATTTCATCGGATCCAGGCAAAGGTGCGCAAGACCATTGTCTGCGTCACGCATGACATGGCGGAGGCCTTCGCGCTCGGCACTAGAATGGGTGTCCTGGTTGACGGTCGAATGGTTGCGCTAGCATCGCCTGAGGAGATCCGGAACTCGACCGACAAGGAAGTGCGCATCTTTCTGGATGCGATTCCCAGGGCCGCAGCAGGGTAGCCCATCTCCTTCCCGTAAGGCTGACTGACATGCGCTTAATTGAATTCTGGCTATCGCACAAGGCAGAGTTCCTCGCGGCGATTGCCCAGCATCTGACACTGGTGGTCGTTGCCACCTTGTTCGCGGTCGGCGTGGGGCTTCCTCTCGGAGTCATCTCCTTTAAGCGACCACGACTCGGAACTCCGCTTCTCGGAATCGCGAATATCCTGCAGACGATTCCCAGCCTGGCCCTGTTTGGCTTTCTTATCCCATTGCCATTTATCGGAGGAATCGGACCAAAGGCCGCTCTGCTTGCACTTGTCCTTTACGCACTGCTGCCCGTCATGAGGACCACGGTCAGCGGTCTTCAAAGCGTCGATCCTTCAGCTCGCGAAGCTGGCATCGCAATGGGCATGACTACTCGACAGCTCCTGTTCCAGGTGGAGCTTCCGCTCGCTCGTCCATCGATCATTGCGGGGATTCGTGTTGCCACAGTTGCTGGTGTGGGCACGGCGACGATCGCAGCGGCAATTGGAGCCGGGGGGCTCGGGGAATACATTTTCCGCGGCGTCGCGATGGTCAATAGTACGGTGATTCTGGCTGGCGCCGTTCCGGCCGCACTGCTGGCCCTGGCAGCAGACCTCGGCCTCGCCGGGCTTGAGCGATCAATGGAACCGGGACATCGCAGAGCCTCGCGCCCTGTCGTCTACGCAGCCATTGCCGGCGGCCTCCTGGTTGTTCTCTTGATTGCAGGGCTCGCCTTTTACGAGCGTTCGGGCAGTAGCATTCGCGTGGGTTCGAAGAACTTTACGGAGCAACTCATTCTCGGCGAGATCTGCGCGCAGGCGATCGAGCAGAACACTGATCTGAAGGTGAGTCGCAAGCTCAATCTCGGCGGCACACTGGTGTGCGAAGCGGCGATGCGCGCCCGGGATCTGGACGTCTACGTCGAGTACACGGGCACTGCATTGACGGCTGTGCTCAAACAGCCAGTGAGTCACGACGCAGCCGAAGTCGAGCGGCGTGTGACCGAAGGATACGCTCATGTAGGACGCTCCGTCCTGCCCGCGTTGGGTTTCAACAACACGTTTGCGATTCTCGTGCGGGGTGAGACAGCAAAGCGCCTGGGTCTCAGGACGATCTCTGATGCCGCCAAGTATTCGAGAGAGTGGCGTGCCGGTTTTGGGCCGGAGTTTCTTGACCGCGAAGATGGGTTTAAGGGCCTCGCCAGCACGTATAACCTGGCGTTTAAAGAGCCGCCGCGCGCGATGGACCTGTCACTGACCTATCGGGCTCTTGCGGGAGGTCAGGTCGACCTGATCGCAGGAGACTCAACGAACGGCTTGATTGATAAACTTGATTTAGCGATGCTCGAGGACGACCGGAACTACTTCCCGCCGTACCAGGCCGTGCCACTCATCCGCACCGAGGTTCTTCTTGCGCACCCCGAACTGCTCAAAGTATTCGAGAGTCTTCGCAACAAGGTGTCGGAAAAAGAGATGCGCCGGATGAACTACGAAGCCGATGTCGAGCAGCGCGAAGCCGCAGCCATCGCACGGGATTTCCTGGAGCGAAATAAGTAGGGGCGGGGCTTGTCTGTCCCCGCCCGCTTGCGCCTACCGACAAGTCGAACCGAATATAGATAGTCTTGTCGGATTGGAAGTGACGCAACAGATCGGTCTCGAGCGGGTTATCCCAACCGCGAAGCGGTGAGAGTCCTCTAGCCCAGTGCGTGAGCGCTGGGT
>JBDTUW010000192.1:0-7237 GCA_040007555.1 Acidobacteriota bacterium
CCATCGACATAAGCCGAATGGATTTCAGCGATGATTTCTTCACCCACATGGCGGCAAAGGCCGAGCGTGCGGTAAGGAAAATGAAGGAACTCGAACACGGCGCGATTGCCAATCCTGATGAGAAGCGCATGGTCGGTCACTACTGGCTGCGGAATGCCGGGATGGCTCCCGATGCCGAGATCAAGAGCGAGATCACCGAAACGCTGAACGCGGTGCTGAAGTTTGCCGCGGACATCCACTCGAGCGCTTCTCCATGACTCTTGAATGCCGGCGCGCCATCAAAGAGCAACTGGTAGCAGAAGACATCGAGTTGCCTTTCAGCGACTTTCCTCGCGTCCAATTGGCGCATCGTCCCGGCCGCCGCGTTTCTGGGGTTGGCGAAAACCGGCAGTCCCTGCTCGGACCGTTGACGATTTATCCGGTCAAAGACTTCGTGGGGCTGGTACACTTCGCCGCGCCATCGACACCACCAGCCTGAACCATGGCCTTCGATTGGAGCGCCTTCGGCTGAATCCGCAGTGGAACCGCGCGAATGGTCCTCGCATTCGATGTGACTACTTCACCACGTGATCCGTCGCCGCGCGTCACTCCCCTCACCAACAGTCCATTCTCATAGATCAGTGAGATGCTCAACCCATCGATTTTGAGTTCGGCGACGTAATCGAACGGCCTGCCACCAGCCAGCTTGAGGCACCTCTGCGACCATTCGCGTAACTCGTCAATGTTATAGCTGTTATCGAGCGAGAGCATGACGCGCTTGTGAACGTACTCTTCAAATCCTTCCGCGGGAGCGCCTGAAACGCGTTGAGTGGGGCTGTCAGATGTGATCAGGTCCGGGTGCCTTGCTTCGAGCTCGCGCAGCCGCTCGACCAATGCGTCATACTCGACATCGGCGATCGTGGGTTCGTTGCGGGTGTAGTAGGCGTAATCGTGATCGAGAATCTCACGACGGAGATCGGCGATCTCATCCTCAGGGCTCTCCGGTTTGGTTGAACGCCTGGTCATCGTCGACTGCCATTCCTTGGAAACAGGGCCGGAAACGGGTCTGTTCTTGCAGCGCAATTTGCCTGAATTGCGCTACGTGAATCCGAGCGTCTTCGTACTCAGTGAATCACCTCTTTCCGGACAGTGAGCGAATCGATGCGTGCTTCGTTTATCTCGTATCCAATTCCTGGCGATGTTGGCCTGAGGATGGTTCCGCGCGGCGTGACTTCAACCTCAGGTGTAATGATGTCCTCGGTCCAGTAACGCTTCGATGCCGAGACATCCCCCGGCAAAACAAATCCAGGCAGCGTCGCCATCGCGATATTGTGCGCGCGTCCGATGCCAGCTTCGAGCATGCCTCCGCACCAGACGGGCACTGATCGCTCGCGGCAGTAGCTTTCGACCCGCTGCGCTTCAGCGTGGCCACCGACTCGACCCAGCTTGATGTTGATGATGCGGCACGACCCGAGGCTCAGGGCCTTGCGCGCATCATCGACACCCAGGATCGATTCGTCGAGACAAATTGGCGTCTTGAGCTGCCTCTGCAACGTCGCGTGGTCGATGATATCGTCATAGGCGAGCGGCTGCTCGATGAGCATGAGATCGAATTCGTCCAGCTTTCTGAGCAGTTCAACATCGGCGATGGTGTAAGCAGAATTCGCATCTACCGTCAGATTGATGGTCGGGTGCTCTCGCCTGACTGCCTTCACCATTTCATAATCGCGGCCAGGTTTGATCTTGAGCTTGATTCGCTGATAACCGGCAGCCAATTCGATCTCGATCTTTCTCAGCAGTGCAGCATCGGTTTCCTGCAGACCGAGAGACACCCCGCAGGGAATCTCTTCGAGCGTTCCTCCCAGCAAGCGCCAGAGGGGAATACCCTGACGGCGGGACTCAAGCTCCCAGACCGCCGTCTCGATCGCGGCTCTCGCCATCCGGTTGCCGCGAATGCGCGCGGTCAGTGCTCCTGCCGCTGCGGGTGAATCGATCTGCTGTCCAATGGTATACGGTCCAGCGTAGTCACGAAGCAGCAGCCAGGCCATGTCCGTCCCTTCGTGATTATAGAAGGGGCCTTCGTTGCAGGTGCACTCACCCCAGCCAATCAAACCCTCTGCGAAGATCTTGACGATGATGATGCGCCGCTCGGTGGTCACGCCAAAACTCGTCTCAAATGGCGCGACGAGGGGCAGATGTATCTCACGAAGTTCAATGCGTTCGATTTTCATTTCAGAAGTCTAGTCGTAGTTAAGGGTACCTTCAGCGTGTTCATCTTTGAAAAAGAGGTATTGACCGTGGTCGCCGCCGGGGCCGGGCCGGAACGCAGCGCAATAAAGACCGGCGGCAAGATGACGTTGAAATGCATCTCGCACTTCGCGCTGCCATCGCTGAGCTTCAGCCATATCGCGCTGCTTGATCTCGTCGATCTCGCGTGGAACTTCAATCATCGCGACCGGAGTGTCGGTGCGGTACTTGCCCAAGAGCGTTTGAGAAACGTGTTCGGATCGAACCCACCACTCGACAAAGAGCCGATCTGTGTCCAGCCCCTGGTGAAGAACGCTGGTGCTCGCGTTGCCGTAGTAGTTGGGATAGTAGCGACGCACGACTGCACCGAGCTTGACGAGATTGAGGTAGGCATTGCGGGACTGGAGCGGATCGAAAGTCCAACCGACGAGCGTCACATCGCGGGCGAGGGCATGATCGCGCTGTGCCAGTTTGAGTTTCGCGCCGATCCCCGCGTTCTGCAGACCCGGATCAACGGCCAGCATATGCGAGTAGTAGAAGGCCTGCTGCTCGGCGTCGAATGCAGCGAGGGCGTGAGCGAAGCCCAGCAGGCGATCAGATTCGTCGAATGCGCCGATGGTCATGCCGCCGCTGCGCCGGGTAATGACGAAGGAGCGCGTCGGCGTGATATCGAGGTCAGAGAACTGCCAGACAACGCGTTGCATGTCGATACAGGCCAAATACTCTTCAAAGGTCTCGCAGGTTCGAATCGAATAGGCGGGCTTGTTTTCGTCAGGTTTCATAGGGGTCTAAAAGTTCAGATTTGAGAAGGAAGATACTACTTCTCGATCACGCGAAGCGTCAACTGTCGGCCCCTGAGAGAGGGGAGGCGACGGCGGGCCCGGAAGGACTGCAAGGATTGCAGGGACTGCAGAGGAAGAGCCCAAGGGCGTTCCAGAGTTCTACCTTTAGGTTGTGCTCCATCAGCGCGGATTCGAAGACAACCTAAAGGTTGATGAACTCTGGAACGCCCTCGGGCTCCTCCCCGCAGTCCATTGCAGCTCCTGCCCGTCCCTGCCGTCCCTGTAGTCCCTTATAGTCCTACCCATTCCAACGATCCCTGCTTACTTCCAACTTCCCGCAAAACCACCGTAACCACAATTTTCCACACCCGATTCCACCAATCTGGAAAAAACACCACAGAATGCAATGACCGCCCTCCTTCTGCGCCCTGCATCAGCTTCAAAAACCTACATTTCTCTTCCGATTTGGTCAGCGCGAATGGCTCGGGATTCCGACTTTTGCTTCAGGACAGGGTTGCGCGCGGGATTGCCCACTTTGCTGGTCGAACTGGTCCGAAATTCTGGATAAAAAACCATGCAACCCGACGGCTTCAGCATGACTCTCCTCAGAATCCCTCCAAAACACACCTCCTGGCGCGTTTTCAACGAATCTCATTCAGCGGTACGAGGCTTGCCCACCTGGAAATGCCGAAACTTGTACACAAGGTTTGAAGTAGCTCCAAGCAAACGATACGCATAACCCGAGGTGAAATGCTGATGGACACAATCTTAACGAATAGGGAGGGAGTTATGACCAACTCAGTCAAACTCTTTGCGCTCCTTCTAGCCATAATGCTGGGTCTCACCGGAGTGGTGTCCGCCCAATCTGCTGCCGCCGCGCTTGCCGGCACCGTGACCGATGAGCGGCAGGCCGTCCTGCCCAACGTTAGTGTCACGGCGCGGAACGTCGAAACCAACGCCAGCCGCACGGCCACAACCAACAGCGAGGGCCGGTATCGTTTTGCAAGTCTCGCAGTGGGGAATTACGAGCTGACGGTTGAAGCTAAGGGCTTCGCCAAATATGTGCGCTCGGGCCTGACACTCGTCCTCAGTCAGGAGGCGGTTGTCGATGTTCCCATGAAGCCTTCCAACGTCACTGAAGTGGTTAATGTGACGGAGAACGCTTCACTGCTCAATACATCGAATGCTGAGGTCGGAACTCGATTCGATTCGAAGAGGATCTCTGAGCTACCTCTCTCCACCAATCGCAATGTGTACAATATCGCGCTTTCAGCCGCTGGCATCAGCCAAATTGGCAGCGGCCAGCAATCGTTCTCGGGTGGCGGTGTCGGCTCGACGTCAGGTATCAGCTTCTCCGCCAACGGGGGCAGGTTGCGCTCGAACAACTTCATGATAGATGGCCAGGACAACAACGACTTTGGTGTGGCCGGGGCCGCCGTCCCGCTGAATAATCCTGATTTGATTCAGGAGATTCGCCTCGTTACCAACCAGTTCTCCGCGGAATATGGGCGCAATGGCAGTGCGGTATTCAATGCTGTGACCAAGAGCGGCGCGAACGACTATCACGGCTCTGCCTTTTGGTTTCACAACGACAACAAGCTGAACGCGTTGAGTAATACCGATAAGGGCGCGCGTCTTACGAAAGCGCCGTTTCGCGTCGAGAATCAGGTCGGTGGCACCTTCGGCGGCCCACTTCATCTGCCCCGCTTCGGTGAGGGCGGACCCGCAATCATCAACGGCAAAGACCGGACGTTCTTCTTTGGTTCAATCCAGCGCTGGTTTGATCGTCAATTGGGCACTGGAACCACACTCAACGGCGCTCCGACTACAGAAGGAAGGCAGATTCTGCAGCAGATCGCCGGCAATCGACCGCAGGTCGCCGCACTTCTCAAGTACCTGCCGGCGGCGCAGGGGGCCTGCTCGACTGCATGCGCGCCCGCGACATTTACCCTCAACGGACAAACGTACAGTGTTCCGCTTGGCTCGCTTGGCGGATCGCAATCCTCCAGCTTCGACGATTGGCAATGGTCATTCCGTGTTGACCACAAGCTGAATACCAACAACACGATCAATGCTCGCTATCTTTACCAGGCATCGAAGACCGCAGGAATTGGCTCGCAGATCACGCCGGTGGGGTTCTCATCTCGGGCGCAACAGCGCTCTCAAGCGGTCAATCTTTCGCTGACCAGTCTCGTTACTTCCAAGCTGGTCAATGAGGCGCGCATCTCGTTTCTGCGCTATTCAGCATCGACACTGGCACTCGACCCATCATCGGAGTTGATCCCTTCGATCGAGATCACTGAGCTTGGTCTGACCGGCTTCAATGCCGCTACAAATCGCACTGCCATCGGTCTGGGCATCAACCTGCCACAGTTCAGCGTGCGCAATACCTATCAGATTCAGGACACGGTTTCCTACTCAACAGGCAATCACTCAATCAAGTTCGGGGCAGATTTCCATCGCAGCCAGCTGCACCAGCTCTTCAAGCCATCGGTCCGCGGTCGGCTTGCGTACAATAATCTCAACCGTTTCGTCAACGATGTGGCGAATACGCTGATCATCAATAAGGACCTGCCTGGCGTGGCCCGCATCCTGCACCTGGACTGGTATGACTCTTTCTTCTTTGCACAGGATGAATGGAAGATCAAACCGAACTTCAGTCTGACGTTTGGACTGCGCTATGAACTGCCAGGACAGCCGATACAGGACCTGGCAGACTTCCACGCACCGGTGTTTGCGGCTTCAGGCAACAATCCGCAATTCCGTCTTGACCCGTTGCCACCCGTCGACCGAAACAACTTCCAGCCGCGCCTTGGGTTTAGCTGGAATATTCACACGAGCGGCGACAGCCTGATTGGAAAGTTCTTCGGCGGAGATAAGACCGTCCTTCGCGGCGGCTATTCGCGCACCAATGACTACGCATATACGAATATCGCGCTCAACATCTGGAGTTCCTTCCCGTTTGTCGCGGCAACGAACATTCCAACAGCGCCGCAAACCGTCGCACCGGGTGGCAACGGCATCGTCAACGCCTTTGCGAATCTCAATAATCAGCCGTTCAACCCCACAACGCTGGCTCGAACGATAGTCGCTGACGATTTCCGGTCGCCCGTCTATGATTCGCTGAGTCTTGAGATTCAGAGAGAGCTCTCGCGCGATGTGGTACTGCGCGTCGGTTATGTTGGCTCCAAGGGCACGGGGCTCTTCCAGACCGTCGACGGAAATCCGACCAAGCCGTTCTCGACCGATCGCATCGACCCGACTCGCGGGACGATCCGATTGCGCGCAAACGCGGCGTCATCCGTCTATCACTCGATGCAGGTGAGCCTCGACAAGCGTTTGAGCAAGGGCTTCAGCGCCGGGTTCCACTATACCTACAGCACGTTTATTGATACGGCCTCGGAGATATTCAATCCCTCGGGCGCGGAGGTTGCGGTATCACAGGACTCGTACAACCGGGCAGCGGATCGCGCGCGTTCGACCTATGATCGTCCGCATCGCGTGGCCGGCAACATGGTCTATGAGCTACCGTTCTTCAGGGAGCAGAAGGGTCTTGTCGGCCACCTCATCGGCGGCTGGCAGGTGAATGCCTTCTTCACACTGCAGAGCGGCGCGCCGTTCACGGTGCTCAACGGCTCGGACCCGACCGGAGCGCTGAGCGGTATTTCAGGGTTGGTAGGCGACGCAATTCGTCCGAACATCAATACCAATCTCGACCTCTCAAGCATGAGTATCGAGGAGATTCTCCGTGCTGGAGGTTCAAGTCTCTTCAGGACTCTGGTCGCCGGGCAGCGAGTTGGGAATGCGGGTCGCAATCTTCTGCGAGCCGACGGGATCAACAACATTGACCTCGGGATCCTGAAGAACATCCGCATTCGTGAGGCGCACGCGCTGCAATTCCGGGCGGACTTCTTCAATGCAACCAACACGCGTGACTTTGGTATTCCCGAAGGCCGCGTAACTTCGGCAAACTTCCTCAATCAGTGGGGAACGAACGGCGGCAACCGTCGCGTCATTGTCGGTCTGCGGTACACCTTCTAGACTAGGAAGTTGTCGGTTGTCAGTTGTCAGTTGTCGGTTGCAGGGCGTCAATCCTGCGGCGGGCCAACTGACAACTGATGGCTGACAATGGGACAATCCCCCAGCCCGAACCTGCCCGCTCCCCGCCCCGCCCCTCTCACCCATCCCTGCTCCCCGAACTGACAGCTGGCAACTGACAACTGTCTCCA
>JBDTUW010000193.1:0-7221 GCA_040007555.1 Acidobacteriota bacterium
AGGGCTGGGCAGTCTGAACGTTGAGGTCGGCGATGTAGATTTGCGTCTTCTGGCATCGTTGACTGGTGGAGACGCTCGAATAGCGCTCAACACCCTTGAGCTCGCAGCTGCCTCGGCCGCCAAAACGGACGGTGGGGCTCGCACCATACGTGACGAAGACCTTCAGGCAGCGCTCCAGCGCACGACGGCCCTCTATGACAAGACCGGGGAGCAGCACTACAATCTCATCTCGGCATTTATCAAATCGATCCGCAACTCCGATGCGGATGCAACGCTCTACTGGCTGGCGCGCATGATTGAAGGCGGCGAAGACCCAATGTTTATCGCCCGACGGATCGTTCATCATGCTTCCGAGGACGTCGGTCTGGCCGACCCGCAGGCGCTTGTGCTGGCAGCCGCCGCTGCTCAGGCGACGCATTTGATAGGGCTGCCCGAGGCGCGACTCGCATTGGCGGAAGCCGCGGCCTATCTCGCACGCGCACCCAAATCAAACGCGATCTATACCGCCTATGAGGCAGCGGCTGAGGACGCGCGACAAACCCAGGCTGAGCCCGTTCCGCTACATCTTCGCAATGCGTCGACTGGACTCATGAAGAATCTGGGATATGGACGCGATTACAAGTACGCGCATGATTTCAAAGAGAAACGTGCCGAAATGGATTGCCTGCCGGAAAAACTAAAGGGAAGGAAATATCTCGGAGAGTAGCCGAGAATCGTATATATGCCAGCTCAATTCGATTTATCAGGTAAGGTCGCTATCGTTACCGGAGCCAGCTCTGGTATCGGTCGTGCAACAGCTGTGACCCTCGCGCGGAACGGCGCGGCCGTGATTGTCAACTATCTAAACAACTCGAGCGGTGCTGACGAGACTGTCGCACAGATTCGCGCGATGCGGCGCAATGCAATTCCCGTTCGCGCCGATGTCACGCGTCGTCACGAGATTGTTGCGATGGTGGCGGAGACTCTCGAGAACTTTGAACGCGTCGATATCCTTGTCAACAATGCTGGCAGCGCAATCCAGATAAGTTCTGTAGAGGACTGCACCGAAGAGTTGTGGGATGCGGTCATGGCGGTGAATCTCAAAGGAGTTTTCCTCTGCTCGCAGGTCATCATGCCGCACTTCAAGCGTCAGAAAAGTGGCCGGATCATCAATATCTCATCTCTCGCGGCTGAGCTCGGCGGCGCTGGAGGGTTGATCCCCTATGCCGCGTCAAAGGGCGGAGTCAATTCGCTGACGAAGGGTCTCGCTCGTGAGCTGGCCGCATCAGGTGCGACCGTCAATGCTGTCAATCCAGGCATCATCGAAACGCCGTTTCACGAGAAATTTGCGCGGCCCGATAAGGTGGCAGAAATCATTAGAACGACCCCTCTCGGTCGGGCCGGACGCCCGGAGGAAGTTGCGGAACTGATTGCCTATCTGGCCTCCGACGACGCCAGTTTCATGACCGGTGAAATAATCAACATCGACGGCGGAAGATAGCTCGCCTCGACAAGAGATTCATCCTGCGCTTTAGAGTTAGCCGAGTTATTTGGAGTGGGGAGTGTTTTGATAGTGCTCGCGCAGGAGGTCACGGCCAAAGTCACCATCAAAGTCCCGCCAGGCTGAATGTATGTGGTTGGCGTTGTTCTGTGTGTCGTCGTACTCGATAAGAAAAGTCTGGCCCTGAACTCGATAATAGTGCGGCTGGTTTTTCTCGACACTGCCTGCCCACGCGAAATGAACGCCGTCCATGCCGGATTTTTTCATTTTCTGTCGTCGTTCATTGGCGAGGTCTTCGGGCATCCGAGCCAGATACTCATCGATCAGATTCTCAAATAGCTTCTTCTGCCCGGCATTGAGCTCGCTGAACGCCACACCGGCTGGTGATAGCGGGTCCGCCTTCTGTGAATTAAACGAAATGATATCTTTCGGAGCGGTCTTATCGATGATCGCAACTGCCTGTTGTTTTGGATCGAGGGCCTGTACCAGGGCGCGCGCGAGGTCCTCTTCGCCGCTGAGCACTCTCAGACCTTTTTGTGGTCCTTCGCGAACTTCTGCCGGATTGGCGCCAAGAAAGGCCGGCGTGGTCGCCACCATCGCCCCAGCGACGACCGTAAAATTGAACGCCACATGATGACCTTCAAGTCGCCAGCCCCAGCGGCCCTTGACCGACGGATCGCCAAAAACGGAAAAGAAATAGAGCTCAGGATCCCTTACCGGGCCGCTTCCCTTCTCGATTTCGCGAAGCACATTCTCAAGCTGAGTGATGGCCGTCACCTTCAGATAGCCGCGCTGGCCAAGACCTGTCTTTAATAGCGCCTGTGCCAGGGTTCGCTGCTCTGCAGACATTTCCTTCAGCGGCAGCCCCTTCCGCGTCCGTGGGACAAAGTGCCAGTTAAGACGCTCTTCGTCATCGAAGGCAAATACGGCTTTCGCTCGCTGCTCGGCGCTCAGCGACACGAGGAGATTATTTGCGCTCTGAACCATGAGACCGGCTCGACGAGCGTTCACTGCCGCTGAAACTGCGAATGCCAGCCCGACTGACAATGCAATCCCGGCGGTGAATACGGCCAATACGAGGTGGAACCTTTTCATGTCTTTCTCCGATGACGATGGAATTCGTCTAACGAGCGCACTTTATGCCGCACACAATTTCAAGTCAACTTCAGCAAGATCTCACACGAAGGCGCTAACGACGGGAAAAGGACTTAGAAGAGTTGGAGGAGCTCTATTCCGCAGAGGGCAACTGGCTAAACAAGGTGCCCCTTCTTCATCTTCTTCGCGTATTTCGGGTCGTTCGCGCACTTCGCGTGAGATCTTCAAGGCAAAGGCACACCTGTCAATTTGAAGGGCACCTTGACGATCGAACGCGGCGTCATCAGAAAGAACCTGATCTGTGTCGTCGCCGGTAGCGTCTCAGCGAAATCATAGATCATCGTCCGCTCGGTGTCGCCGAGTGTTGTTCGTCCCTGATGGCTGATCGTCTTCCCGGACGCATCACGAAACTCGATGCCAACCAGTTGCCTTTTCGGGTCGTTAACCTGGATCGCGATCCCATTCTCACCCATCTCGGTCAGCGCGCCGAAAAGACCGCCGAAAATCTTCATCAATCCATTGGCCAGAGCATCGCCGAGATCTTCATCCGGAGTTCCACTCTCTGCGGCTTTCTTTTTCTTTTCCTCGAAGGCCTTTTTCAGACGCTCCTCTTCGGTCTTCTTCCGTGTCTGGTACTGCTCCTTGTTCCAGATAGAGACTTCAATGCCGGCCGCCTTCAACGCGGGGCTGACAAAAGCGCGGCCAACCGCGGTCCCCAGACTGGGAATGGTGACCATCGCGCTCGGATCACGTTTCGGCACAAAGAGCTCAACGGTTCCGGATATTTCCTGCACGGCAAGCGCCTGCCGGGCCGGGTTCTTTAGCTCAAATTCAACCTTGATGGTGGATGTGTCCGGGGTATCGAGTTCCTTAAACTCGTTCTCCTTGACCTTTTCGGGCATGAGGTCCTTGCCCGTTTCATCCACTGCCCTCGCGACGATTACTCGGACGCCCTTTGCTTCCGTGAGTATCTCTCCGACAACCTTCATCTCAACTTCGAGTTTGTTGAAAAAGCCGTCCGTGCGGCGCGTATCCTTAACATCGCCCGGCATGACGCGAACCTGAGCTCCCGCAACACCAGCGAACATCATCAAAAGCGAAAAACTCGCCATGAGTCGTCGGGTTGAGTTCGGCGGGCCGCACTTTTCTGGGATCACACGTCCTCCTTTTGAACGGTTGTCAGTTGTGGTGGTGGTGGTGTCTCGTCAGCCGGTCCTCGCCGAAAGTGTTCGACGATTCTCTCCGCCTGCTTCTTCCCAACAAAAGGTCGCAGTTCAACCACAGTCGCGGTGGCTACCTGTCTCAGACTCCCAAAGTTCCTCAACAATCGATCTTTCATCTTCTCACCGACACCGGGAATCGCGGTCAATTCAGAGTTGAAATCCCGCATGGCGCGCTTGTGGCGATGATAGGTGACAGCGAATCGATGGGTCTCGTCGCGCACTCTCTGTATCAATCGCAGCACGGGCGAGGTTTGCTCAAGTACGATGGGCTCGTCTTCCCTGCCCTTCACCAGCAAGTGACCGATATCCGAGTGCCGGCCTCGAGGCTTGACGATTCCCACCAGCGGCATATCTCCCAGACCAAGTCCGTGAAGCGCCGCTGCCGCGGCCGAGAGCTGCCCCTTGCCGCCATCGATGAAAATCACATCGGGGAGCGCTTTCTCCTCTCGCACCAGGCGCGAATAGCGGCGACCAACCGCCTCATTCATTGAGGCAAAATCGTCCTGGCCTTCTACCGACCGGATTGAGAACTTCCGGTAATCCGACTTCTTCATGAAACCTTCTTCGCAAACGACCATCGCGGCCACATTCTCGGAGCCCTGGATGTGCGAAATATCGAAGGATTCGATGCGATGCGGATAGCACGGAAGACCTAGCACCTCCTGCATCTCCGAAAGAATTCTGGTGAGGTCCGGTTTGATCACCCGAAACCGCTGATCAAACCCCAGCTTCGCATTCTTCTCGACAAGATCGATCAGTTCCCGCTTCTTCCCGCGCTGAGGGTCCAGAATGTGGACTCGGCGTCCACGCGTCACGGACAGGGCCTCTTCCAGCAGCTCGCGGTCATCCCAGTCGACCGGAACGTGAATCTCGCGTGGGACGTAGTTGCCAGTCGTGTAGTATTGCTCCAGCACCGAACCCAGAAACTCTCCCGGATTGAACCCATCGAGTGGAATGTCTTCCCAGTAGAACTCCCTTCTCCCGACAATCTTTCCTTCCCTCATCGTGAAGAGCTGAAGGGCTAGTTGCTCCCCATCACGGTGGTAGCCGAAGATATCAATATCAGAGTCGGGGACGACGGACATCTTCTGCTGCTCGCCGAGGGCTTTTACCGTGCGGAGCAGATCTCTGTACTTCGCTGCCTGTTCGAAATGAAGCTCCTCGGAGGCGATGTGCATCCGCGCTTCAAGCTCCACCGTCAACTCGCTGGTTTTTCCATCGAGCAGGAGCTTAACGTCATCAACCGCCTCCCGGTATTCCGCGACCGTGCAGAGGTCCTTCTGACACGGTCCGAGACACCTCTTGATCTGATATTCCATACACGGACGGCCGGCACGCTTGTATATGTCGTAGACCTCATCTGAACACGACCGCAGCTGAAACTCGCGATTGACCAGCGTCACGGTTTTGTCCGCGAGCGCGGCAGGGAGGTATGGGCCGTAATAGAGGGCACCGTCCTTTTCGACACGACGCGTCTTGTGAAATCGTGGAAATGTTTCTTCGACCGTCAGCTTGAGATGCGGGTACTGTTTGTCGTCCTTCAGGAAGAAGTTGTAGCGCGGCTTGTGCAGCTTGATGAGCGTTGCTTCGAGAATCAGGGCTTCGACTTCGGTATCGGTGACGATGAAGTCAAAATCTCTGATCCGGGCCACCAACTCCTGCGTCTTTGGGTCCATTGTCCGGGCGCTTTGAAAGTACTGGCGGACGCGGCTGCGGAGACTCTTCGCCTTGCCAATATAGATAATCTCGCCCCGAGCATTCTTATGCAGATAGCATCCGGGCTGCACCGGCAGCATCTGCAATTTCTCGTCCAGCGTCATAGATGAAAAGTAGCGCAATTTGGGATTTTGCGCTATACGGCGCCATCGTGACGGTCCAGGCGCCTTACAAACACTCCGGTTTGGGGAACAGGAAGACTCACGCGAAGGCCGTAGGGGCGGGGCTTGTCCCTGCCCGCCCGGGGGGTGCCACCTCGCGGGCGGGGACGAGCCCTGCCCCTACGGCCTACCCACGTGCTCGAGTAGACGCGCCAGTCTATCAAGCGCTGACGAGCAGCGTTACACCGCCTCATGTCAACGCATTCAGTCACTCCGGAATGGAAATGGAAAAATTATCCTTCCAAACAAAGAATCACGTGGTTCCTTCGTCGGTCGCCCAGAAAAAACGGGGTGTTTCTACGCACCCCGCAATTCTATGATTGCCGCCTGGACCGCGGTTCGCCTATGCTGGAGGATGATTGGAAACGGCGAAGTCGTTCGCGTGACTACCTCGAGAGAGTCAGGGCCTGCAGAACGTAAGGCTTATGAACGCGGCTCCTGATCCAACAGCACGACCGGCGTCTTCGCTGGATCATAACCGACTGGCACCGACCGGTTGGGAGCAACGACAGAACTACAATGAGTGATAAAGCCTCGGAAAAACGACTCGGCAGGTTGTTCTTCAACCCCCTGCGCGGCGGCAGATCGACTGGTTCAACTTCCGCTGCTCAGCCTGTCACGGCCCGGAAGAGGTGGCAGGAGATCGCGGCCTATGCCGCAACCATCTTCGTGTGTCTGTTTGTCCTGACCTGGTCGATGAAGCTGCAGCACGCGGATATTCGCGTCCCGTTCACCTACCAGGGAGACGCCCTGTTTTATCACCTCGTGGTCAAAGGGCTTGTCGATCATGGCTGGTATCTGGGCAATGGTGCGCTCGGCATGCCTTACGGCCTCGACCTGCGCGATGTGCCGACTTCGGACAATAACCTTTATTTTCTCCCGATCAAGCTCATTTCGCTCTTCACGTCCAATTATGCTGTCATCATCAACCTTTTTTTCCTCCTCAGTTTTCCTCTCACAACGGCGATCTCTCTCTACGTGCTCCGGCGGTTCGGAATTTCGTCGTTTCCGGCGGCGCTGGGCAGTCTGCTCTATACGTTTCTTCCGTTCCATCTAGTCCGGGGCCAACATCACCTGTTTCTTTCCTCGTATTACCTCGTCCCGCTGATGGTCATGGTGATCTTGTGGGTTTGTTCAGGAGAGATAACGGACGCCAATGAGCAAAGGGGGAGACTGTATCTGAATCTGCGCCGTCCCAAGTTGATCGCCAGTTTGTTGATCTGCTTGTTGGCTGCTTCAGCCGGGTACCATTACGCCTTTTTCATCTGCTTCTTTCTGCTGGTTGCCGCGATCAGCGTGGCCCTGCGCACCCGGCAGCCTCGCTCGCTGCTGCTGCCAGGACTATTGATCAGCGTGATCTCTGTTGCGGTCGTGGTTAATCTGTTGCCGAGTCTGATCTACACCTATCGGCATGGCACCCCCGCAATCGTCAAGCGATCCCCGACGGACGCTGACATATACGGACTTCGAATCGCGCAAGTCGTGATGCCAGCAACGCGTCACCGTGTGCCCTGGATCGGTCGGGATGCCGTCGATCACGAGATGA
>JBDTUW010000194.1:0-7214 GCA_040007555.1 Acidobacteriota bacterium
CCACAGATGAGGACCGTCGAGTTTGTGGAAGCGACCTTCGTGATGAACTGGTAGACCTCGCGCATCCGCGGACTCTGCCCGACCATGTCGTGCTCAATCGCGATCTCGGCCTGCAAACGCCGATTCTCGTTTTCGAGTTGGTTGACCTGGCGAATGTTTTCCAACGCCACCGCTGAAATAGATGCGATCGCCCGCATAAGCTGTAAATGATCTTTGTCAAAGCGAACATCTGCGTCGGGCGTATCGAGGTAGATCAACCCAAGCGTGCGGCTGGAGATAAGGAGCGGCACGGCCAGCAGTGCATGAATGTTGTAAAAGCTCAGGCTTGGGGCATCGCGCAGTGAGACGTCCTCGGTGACGTCATTGCTCAACAGCGCAACACCTTCACTGAGCAGACGCTCGGTGACTCGGCGACTGACCTTAATTGGATCCGTCTGATTCGTCACTCGATGCCGGCTGAAAACAGAGGTGATGTCTTCCGTCTTCTCATCTGATAACAGGATCACGCCGCGAGAGGCCGGGATGACCTCAAAGATCAGGGTAAGGAGATGCCGCTGCAGGCTGTCCAGATTGCGGATGGAATTTACAGCCAGACTGATCTTGAGGAGGGCATTCAGATCACGAGTGGACCTCGAGGTGGCGGTGCTGATGACTGGCTGTTCCGTTGTCTGAAACAGCATCGCGGAGTCCTTGCGCAACTGTAGTGTGTTTTTGGTGATGAGCCGGTCTTCGGTCAAGTGGGTTGGACTCGAATCGGTATCGAGCTCTTCATCCAGAAGGAAGAGCAACAGCGAATCGCCCGCCCGGATACGATCACCGCTGCGGAGTTTGTGCTCTTTGACGGGTATGCCGTTGACGAAGGTGTTGTTGAGCGATCCGCGATCCTCGAGCTGGAACTCGCCGTCCGAGGAAAGAATCGAACAGTGATGGCGGGAAACCGAGAGGTCCTGCAGGCATATTCGATTTGACGGATCACGCCCAATTCGTGTCTCGGCATCTGCCAGCACAAATTGTGAGCCTTCTGCTGGACCAGCTATCGCGATCAGTTTGGGCTTCACGGTTTTCCCCTCTCGCACCGGCCCGTATCCCGGGCCCGTAAAGGCGAGCAAAGGCTCGGTCATAAACCCACTGAACACGCTAACGACTCTGGTAGCCGGACTACCAGAACTGTTAGTGATTCAACCCCGAACAGCCCTTCCCATCCTTCCCAGTCCTCAAGGCTTCAGACCGCCTCGTAGCCCTATCGCCAACACTCGCACGTGCTTGGCCCGGACGTCGGGGCCGACTCGGGTTTCATCCACGGTATGGCACGAGGCTTGACCTAGAGAGGTAGCCACGGATCGCAATTACTGACCTGTTGGCGTTGATCTTTGACGATACCTGAAGAAAGTCACCGCTGTCAAAAAAAGCCGCCAGTCAACAGTCGGACGAAAAGGTAGGGCGGTAAGAGGAGCAAAGATCAGAGAAGCACAATGAGGTTCACCAACCCCCAAAACAAGAGTTGAAAGAGTCATCGAAAGAAGACGGAGAAGTTATGAAAACCACTAACAAAAAGGCAGATCAGCGACATCAGATTCTAATAGTCGCGTTGATTGCCGCCCTCACATTTCCTTCCTGGTTCCTGAACGGCGGAGCTACTGCGAGCTCACCGAGCGACCAGGAGATACTGGCGTCGTTTGCCTCGTTGCAACGATTCGTCGCCACCTTGCCAAAGACGCTCCTGGGCGCGAAGCAGCGCGCGAGCCTCGACGAGCTATTCAAGGAATCCCTGGCCGTCTATACGAAGGGCGATTCCTGCGGTGGAGCGAAGAACCTCGCCGCAGCGCTCAATGAAGTGCAGGCGCTTCACAAGGCGAGTCACAATTCGATCGTCGAAGACCTGCACAACAGAGTCTGGACTCTGCGCCAGGACATTCTCAACAATCTGCCGCCGGGGAAGGGTTGCGAGGATAGTCCTCTTGCCAACCGACCGCCAAAAGTAGAGATCATCGAATCTGATGATCAGCATCTGCGTGGCACGGTAACCTTTGGCGAGCCTCGAATGACAAGCGTTACCGCGGAGGGGGAGCTCTTCACCGAGCTCGATATTCCTGGTCTCGACAACAGAATTGGTCAGGCGGGAATGCCCGGTGTTCCCCTGTTGCACCGTCTCATTGGGGTGCCCAGCGGAGCCAAAACCGTGCTTGTGGTCAAAACGGACCAGCAACAAGCTCGTACCTACAAGGTAAACCTCTACCCGGTTCAGCCAGAGGCATTGGATAGCGCGCAGAAAGACGAGAAGGAAGGGAACTTCAAGGAACCACCCTTCACGAGGAACAAAGATGTTTATGGTCGAGATGAAGCTTTTCCGGACCGAATCGGTGCGACGTCACATCTTGGTCGGGCCCGCGACTTGCAGATGGCGCAGCTGACGATCGCTGCGGGCCAGTACAATCCGGTGACGAAAGCCCTGACGCTGTTCTCATCAGTCGAGTTCGAGGTCAACTTTGTCGGAGGCAAAGGCGCCTTCCTCGATGGCATGTCACTGAGTCCATTTGAATCGATGCAGGCACTTTACGTTGGAGCGGCGCTCAACAACACGGCGATTTCCAAATTCATCGATCCGATTATCCTGCCGCGATTCAATTGCGGAGAGGAATTCCTGATACTGACGCATCCCGATTTCCGACATGCCGCGGACGAGCTTGCAGTCTGGAAGAACGCCAAAGGAATTCCCACCTCCGTTGTCGAGGTGAATGATGGCGCCGGCGCAGGACCGGATACAAAGGAAGAGATCGACGCGTTCATAGAGGCTCGCTTTAACCGATGTGGATTGCGCCCGTCTTACCTGCTGTTGCTGGGTGATGCCGAATTCATCCCGACGTTCTATGTTGCCACTTCGGGCAGCGCGACAACGGGATCGGACTATGCATACGCGCTTGTCTCGGGCGATGACGAGGACCTCATGCCTGATTTCGCTCTGGGTCGCATTCCGGTTGACACGCAGGAGCAGGCGCAGACCGTGGTCGACAAGATCATTAACTATGAAGCCCATCCCCCGGCGCCGCGATCGTTCTATGAAAACGTGGGGATTGCGTCCCAGTTCCAGTGTTGCCTAGCGAGCGGGCAGGAAGGGCGTGACCAGAGAGGCTTTATTGAGACATCGGAACTGATGCGAAACAAACTGCTCGATCACGGATACGCTGTCGATCGCATCTACACCAAATCACTCGAAGGGGACTACGTTGGCGATCCGATCCCGCGACGGTTCTTCAACGGCACGTTGCTTCCGGATGAGTTGCGTGCGAGCAGCGGATTCACCTGGGATGGGGACGCGGCCGATATCGCCAACGCCATCAATGATGGCCGGTTTCTCTTCATGCATCGGGATCACGGTTCGAAAAATGGCTGGGCTCACCCTTCGTTCCTCAACGCGAATGTCGACGCCCTGACAAACGGCGAGCTGCTGCCGGTAGTCTTCAGTGTCAACTGCGCCAGTGCTTTGTTTGATAACGAAACCGCAGGTGGCGACTACTCTACACTGGTCGACGGCGTCTACTTCTCGGAGCGGCTGTTGCGCAAGGCCGATGGCGGTGCCATTGGCATTCTGGGCGATACTCGCGACAGTCCGACGTGGGCCAACAATGCTTTGGCGCGGGGCTTCTTTGACGCGGTCTGGACCGATACCATTGGCGACTTCGGCAGTTCGCGATCGCATCGCAGACTCGGCGACATCCTGAATCACGGAAAGCTCTACCTGGCGACGCAGGTGGGAGTGGCGGGCACGGGCATCGCGCCAATCGCTGAGGATCTGACCAGCGAGCTGTTTCTGTGGCACGTTATTGGTGACCCGACGCTCGAGATGTGGACATCACGGCCGGTAAGATTGCCGTGGAAATTCGACACGGTTCGCGACCTTCGGGGAATGCGCGTCAAGTATCCGGTAGACGGTGCCATTCTGACGGCCTTCCAGCACACCAAGAGCGGCGTCATTCCACTGGGACGCGCCGAAGTCAGCGAGGAGCAGGCGAAGATTCAGTTCGTCAGGACGCCGTTGGTCCGAGTACCGATCGAAGTATCGGCGAGCTTCGAAAACGCTGTCAGTGTGAAACTGCGTCAGGAATAGTGGTCAGCGATCAGTGGTCAGTGCCAGTTGATGGCAAGCGCTCCATGGAGTCTCTTCATTCGACGTCAACGCTGCGTCATTGGGGGACTCGATGGAGCGCCTTTCTTATGGCTCATCAAATGTGTCAAGCTCCGTCGGTCACTCGATCGTGTTCTCCCGGGTTACTGCCCATCGCATCTTTGCGGCGCACGCGTATGACGGCAATCTTGGTGGAGTGGTTAAATGGCGCCGGATCCGCTCCGCTCCCCGGGACTCGAGTCGCCTCGTAGCCAGCAAAGTCCTCGTCCACCGGGATCAGTTCGTCAACTGTCAGATAGCCGCCTGCGCCGAGCGACTTCAGTACCTCAAGATACTCCACCCCACTCGCAAAGACCCCGTTATTGACCGCCACCAGGCAGCCTCCATCGGCGATCAATGGACGCACCTTATTGACCACTCGGGCGTAGTTCTTTGCGGCATCGACCACTCCCTTTCGAGTTGCGGCAAAGATTGGCGGATCAAGCAACACGCAATCGAAAAGATCGCCAGCCCTGATCATGAGGCTTATTTGGGGCCAGAAATCCGCGCCTTGGAAGTCACGCTTGTCGATCGGAAACCCGTTAAGTGTGTACGAGGTCTTGGCGACATTGAGGAACTCCCGGTTGAGATCAACGTGTGTCACGCGCGCGGCTCCGCCAGCTCGAGCGGCGACACCCAGGCTGCCCGTATAAGCGAACGTGTTGAGCACCCGCTTGCCCCCGAGATTGCGCATCGCCCAGTTTCGAAGACAGCGCGTGTCCAGGTAGAGACTCGCATCGCGATTCAGCGTCAGATCGATGGAATACCAAGCGGGCACCGGAGCTCCAGGCTCGCGTACCTTTCGAGTGAGAGTTGTCCCCAGGAGCACTCGCCCGTTGCGCGCCTCGCTTGTCTGACTCTGATGTGTCTTGAGAAGGACGGCATCGATCCAGGGCAGGCGGGCACGGTAGAACTCGTGAACTACGGTCATTGGGTCTGGGCCTTCCGCCTCGCCCGCAGCAGGATCGTCGGCGACTCCCTCACCTGGCTGCACCGAATAGTCGTGAAGAAGCAGTGTCGTGCCGTAGACGTCGACGGCCAGGTCGGGCCAGCCTTCGGTAAAGCCATTGAAAAGGCGAAAGGCAACTTCGTGTTTGGTGTCAAAGAGGTCTGCTCGAGCGGCCAGAGCTTTCGACAACAGGCGGTCAAGAGGTTCATCCATCCATTGATTGTAGCAGTTGTCAGTTGCCAGTTGTCAGTTGCCAGTTGTCAGGGAACGGAGGGCGTTTCGTAGTACCGCCTTTAGGCGGAATGTCGCGAGTTCAACATTCCGCCGAAAGGCGGTACTACGAAACGCCCTCGGCCCCCTGACAACTGACAGCTGGCAACTGGCAACTGCTAGAGAGTGCCTTCAAGCGGCGCAGATTCCTTCCGTTGTGTGATCGTGAAGAAGGCCTTGACTGTGATGTTGGCGTCTATGTCGACAAGGGAAAATCCCGTTTGGAATTTCGGCGTGGCAGGAAAACTGAACTGGACTTGCCGTCCGCCAGCACCGGCGGCAAGAGTTGCTGAACGATTGATCAGGGCTTGTTGATTGCCGTTCGCGCCGCGATAGACGAAATCACCTTTTATCTCAAACTTGACTTCCTTAAGGCCAAATGGCTGTGAGGGTGGCGTGAAGGCCCAGCCGACATCGATCTTGCTGACGTCCGAGCCATCATTTGCGGCCCCTACTTTGCCCACGCCTGTGCTTCCCTGGGTCAGCTTTTGACCATCAACAAAGCCATTGCCTTTGTTGAGCTTGAAGCCGCCACCGAACGTTGTGTTCTGCACGAGAATCGTCGTGAAAAACGACTGGATGAATGTCCGAAAGGATTTGGGCGGATTGCCTGCGCCCCGATCTGGCACCAACAGAATCGCCTCGCGGGCTGAGGAAGGCAGATCCTGGTTGGGTAAGGCTGGCGCGCCGCTGTTGTAGTTCACGGCCAACAGCACCCTGAACTTCTCGACTCGGGTCGTGCTGGGGATTTGCGCATTCCACTTTACAAGAATGCGCAGATTGTTGCCGGAAGCGCCGAGATTCCGGACTTCCGTAATCACGACGGTTGGTGGACCTACGGCGACGCCGGGATCGAACTGCGAGGGGTTGCTCGGCAATTGCTGCTGGGTTTGTCCGAAGGCAACCAGAGATAACCCAGCGAGCACAAGTACGACGACGATAGAGCGTAAGGTAGTGCGCATGTTTTCTACTTTCCAGAGTCGCTCGTGAAAGCAATCAAAAAAAACGCCTCTCCCTATTTGACGGTGCCAATGAATCCCACATCGCCAACCGTCGCTGGGGTAGAGGTGCCAAAGTTCGCTGTCGCAAAACTGAATGTAACTCCAGCCTTGGAAATCGTCGCCTGGTAAGTGAAGGGACCGACCGTGAAGCCGGATTGGCTCCATCGGCCGTCCTTTTGGGTGGTGACCGGGCCCGGCACATTGGCCTGGCCGGGTTGCGCGTTCAACACTTTGAAGCTGATCGTTGCGCCGGGGAGTGGGGTTTGAGTGCCTTGCGAAATACTATTGACCACTGCCTTGCCGCCCGCGGTGAACGCTTGCGGCGGAGTGGGCGTTGGTGCAATGCCTATTTCGTTTGGTCGAGCGGTAAACTGAACTAATCCTGCTTCCTCGGCTACCACTCGCTCAGCGGGGTCAATGACAAAGAAGCGCTTGGAGGCCGTGACTCGCACCTTTGATCCAATCGGGAATCCACCCTGTTGCCAACGTCCCTGATTGTTGGTGTCGATCGATGTCGTACCTCTGGGCGTGCCCACTACATCGAGGGTGATCCGTACGCCCGCAACCGGCGATCCATTCTGCGAGTTGGTGACGGTTCCCTGCAGGGCAAAGGTGGGGGCCGGCGTCGGCGTTGCCAATGCCTGACCACTCGACCCTACACCACCACCGATGGCAAGACTCTGAACCTTTCCGCCTTTGGCGGCGAGAACACCTGTGGTGGTGACGACGGCCTTCGCCGTTTTGGTTAGATTGTTGTCGCGTTTGCCTGCCAGCTTGAAGAATGCAGCGCGTGTATTACCGGGGAATGTTTTCTTGTCATCGCGTTGTGAGC
>JBDTUW010000195.1:0-7208 GCA_040007555.1 Acidobacteriota bacterium
AAACCTCGCCCCTGACTACAGTAGCCGATACTGCACCGGGCATTGTTATGGGTACGGCGCAGTATATGTCGCCCGAACACGCGCGGGGCCTCAAGGTAGACCCTCGCACGGATATCTTTACTCTGGGGATTGTTCTCTACGAAATGATTGCCGGACGCCATCCATTCCACGGCGCGACGCGACGAGATGTCGTCACAGCGTTGATCAACTCCGATCCGGCTCCCCTCTCCCATTACCGGTCCGACGCTCCAGATGTCCTCGAGTGGATCGTGACCAAGTCGTTGGCAAAGGATCGCGAAGAGCGATATCAGTCAGCGAAGGAAATGCTCAGCGATCTTCGCCGGCTGCAACAGAGGATGAGGATTGAGCGAGAAGTGTCGCGGGCCCAGGCTTATGCGCCAAAGGCCCCAAACTCATATGATGTTCCCAGCATCCTTGGTCTGCAGCAGGCTGAACCCGGAAACACGATGCTCCCGTCGGAATCGGGGTCAGGCGCGACCTCCCGGCTGTCCGGCAGGTTCAAGGTGTTTCTCACTCAGGGATCTCAGTTCAACCGGGTGATGATGACTGTCAGCGCCGTCCTTTTGCTCGCGCTCGTTGTTGCCTATCTCGCCTGGCTACGTCGGCCCGAGCCGACGGCGTTTAGTTCCATGAAGCCCACTCGATTTACGAGTACGGGTAATTCGATTCGCGCAACGATCAGCCCTGACGGCAAATACGTGGTCTATGCGCAGGCTGACTCTGGCAAACAAAGTCTCTGGGTGCGTCAGGTAGCGACGACGAGCAATGTCGAGATCGTTCGCGCCGGCGATGTCTTCTATCGCGGCCTGACCTTTTCGCCCGATGGTGCCTTCGTCTTTTATGTGGTTCAGGAGGGCAGCAATCCGATTCAGACGCTCTACCAGGTTCCCGCCCTTGGCGGGCAGCCGAGAAGAGTCGTGGTCAACATCGACAGTCCGGCAGCAATCTCACCGGATGGTGCGCAATTGGCCTTTGTTCGTCGCTATCGCGGGAAGGGTGAGGACGCGCTGCTTGTCGCCCGCATGGACGGCAGCGGTGAGCGTGTTGTTGCGAGCCGCAAGGGAACGGACTTCTTCAGTCTGGGCGGCGTTGCCTGGTCGATCGATGGAAAGTCCCTTGCCAGCCCGGCCGGGAGCAATACCTCGGGCAGGAGCATGAACGTCGTGGAATTTCGGCTGAGCGACGGCAGAGAGAAAGTCTGGCCGGATCATCGATGGTCAAATATCGGCCGTCTTGCCTGGCTTGATAACGGAGGGATGGTCGTCAGCGCAACCGAGCCCGGCTCAACGCACGGCCAGCTGTGGTACCTGCCGTCCGCCGTCACCGAGCCCGTGCGAATCAGTAATGATCTCAACGATTATCGCGACATGAGCATGACCGAGGACTCAAAATCCCTGGTGGCCGTCCAGTACGAGGCACATGTCAACGTCTGGATCGCGCCGATCGCCGATGTCAGCGCAGCGCGTCAGGTGACGTCTGGTGTAGGTCAATACAACGGCGTCCGCGGCTTGAGCTGGACCGCCGACCAGCGGCTTGTCTATGTATCAAGAATGAGTGGTAGTCAGGACATCTGGGTCATGAAAGCGGACGGCACTGGCCAAAAGCAATTGACGACGCCCGAGACTCGAGCAGATATCTATCCGGTGCCAGCTCCCGACGGTCGAATCGTTTTTGTCTCGACTCGAAGCGGCGCATCGCATATCTACCGAATTGACGCAGATGGCGGCAATATGACGGAGTTGACGAATGGCGCCAGCGACGAGTTTCCAGACATTTCGCCGGACGGAAAATGGGTTGTCTATACCTCGACAGGTTCCAGCAACTTTACGCTTTGGCGTGTCCCCTATGGGGGCGGCACTCCGGCTCAATTAACGGACAGACTGTCGCAGTGGCCCTCGATCTCACCCGATGGCAAGTGGATAGCGTGCTGGTATCGAAGCGACCCAAATGTCGCGTGGCAACCGGCAATTCTCCCTTTCGATGGTGGGGCGCCGGTAAAGGTTCTCGACGTTCCGGCGACAGCCGCCCCATCCATTCCGATGAGATGGATGCCTGATGGCAGCGGCCTTTGTTATGTCGACACACAGAATGGTGTCTCAAATATCTGGAATCAACCGCTCGATGGCAGTCCTCCGCGACGGGTGACAAACTTTCTGTCGGATCAGATATTCTGGTTCTCATGGTCCCCAAAAGGGAATCAATTGGCGGTCTCCAGGGGCAGAATCACGAGCGATGTCGTCCTCTTCAGAGATGGACACTAAAGCGGCTGATGGTTCCGCCCACTCTGGGTCAGTACCGCTGCCAAGACCTACGGGTTTTGTGATAATCTGAGTGACGGCCCCGCATTCAGCAAGCCGACTACAGTTCCATCAATTTGGAGGTCGTTGTGATTACCCAGCATTCTCATTTTGTTCGTCTGATTGCGGCCCTGTTCGTATTAACCAGCATGAGCGTGGCGGTTTGGGCCGATACGGTGAAGTTAAAGAACGGCAGCGTCATCAAAGGCAAGGTGGTCAGCTACTCTCAGGGCGAGTTCACGGTCATTCTCGATCTCGGTAGTTCGACGCGAAAATCCAGTTCGCGAATGATTATCGCAAGTGAAGACATTGATAGTATCGAATTTGATTCCGCAGACGGAGCGTCAACTTCATCCCGATCCGAGCCCGTTCGAGAACCTGTTCGGGAGCCAGTGCGCGAGTCAACAGGGTCGAGGACGGTCATCCCTTCAACTCCTGAAGTGAGTCTTCCTGCAGCGAACACGGAGCCTGAACCGGTCGCCAGCACGGAGGGTGCCGGCAATTCCGCGGCCCTCCCGGTACTTGCCGAACGCGAGGTCCGGGTCGCCGCAGCCGCTGACTGGAGTAGCACCGAAATTCGCGTCGTCAAGGGTCAGCGGATTGTCATTGACGCGTCGGGCGAAGTAGACCTCGGCGGAAGCCAACGCTCAGGTCCCAACGGAATTCCGCGAACCGACACGCGAAAGCTCATGGCCAACCGACCCACCGGCGCGCTGATCGCCGTCATTGGAGATGACAACGACAATTTCATCTTTGTCGGCAAGCAAACAGACTTCGTTGCCGCAAACAGCGGCATTCTGTTTCTGAGCATCAACGAAGGTGATCTAAAGGACAACACCGGCTCCTTTATTGCACGAGTCAAGGTTCTCGGATCTAAATAGCCGTCCACACCTCAATCCGGCAAGCAGTGACAATTGAAAAAAAAGAGGGGGTCGCGGTGCGCACGCGACTCCCTCTTTTCTTGTCGAATTCCGACTGCCGCTTATCGGGCAGCGCATCGGGCAGTTTATCGGGCTGGCCAGCCACTTCGAGTCAGGTAATCGGTCATCATGAAGACGATCATGATGACAAACCAGAAGATTCCTGCGAAGACAATCACCTGCGTTAATCTCGAGCTGTAGCGAACATGCATGAAATACAGCACCACAAGGGTCGCCTTGAGCAGAGCGATGCTCATCGCAACTATCGCATTGAGTGGCCCCCAGATGTGCTCCAGGTCAAAGTAAGCGGCAAACACCGTCGCCCCAGTCAGAACCATGAGGATGCCGAAGATGGCCAGATAGACCCTGATTGGGACGATGTGTTTTGATACGATGTGTTCCGACATAACCCCTCAATAGTGCTTTGGCAGATGGAATCCCAGCAGATACAGCAGCGGGAAGAGGAAGATCCAGACAATGTCCACGAAGTGCCAGTAAAGCCCGCCCAGCTCGATCGGTGCGTAGTACTCCGGAGAGTATTTGTCCCGCCAGGAGAAGTAGATAAGGAACATCAGCATGCCGGCGCCGATTATCATATGCAGCGCGTGCAGACCCGTCATCGCGAAATATAGCCAAAGAAAAATTCGCGCCTCCGACGCAAGCGCCGGATTGTGACCAGGTTCATGTGTCCAGTCATAAAACCCGACAGCCGGAAAGAGGTGATGTTCAAACTTCGAGTGATACTCAACTACCTTGACGCCCAGAAATAGGCAGCCAAGAACCAGTGTCAGCACCAAAAAGAGAATCAACATGCTCTTTCTGCCCGTCTGAGCCGCGTAGACGGAGAGCGCCATCGTCAGACTGCTCAGAATCAGGACAACGGTATTGAAACCGCCCAATCTGACATCGAGCGTGTTACTGGCTGCGGCGAAGCCTAACGGGTACTTGGAGCGGAAAATAATGTAGGCCAGGAAGAGACCACCAAAGAACATGATTTCCGTAAGCAGGAAGACCCACATGCCTAGGGTACCCGCTTCACGCTGCTGCTCCATGTTATCGAAGTGGTGCTTTAGCGCGGGATGGTGGTGGATCGCGTGACTTTCAGCCAAGGCTAATCTCCTTCTCTTACCTGTCTCTCATGGGTATCGGTCTGGTATCCACTTTGATCATCTATGCTACTTCGCGTATTCCTTTTCACCAGCCTCGGCTCCCACCTGCAGCTCCTTGACCGCCGAGAAGTCATACGCTTCCGTGGTAACCACCGGCGTGTGTTCGAAATTCTCAGTCGGCGGCGGTGAAGCAGTCTGCCACTCAAGACCGCTCGCGGGCCACGGATTGGCGGCGGCCTTCTGGCCATATCTCATCGACCAGGTGAAATAAATGACCGGCAGAATGTACCCGAGCCCGAGGACTGAGGCTCCCGCTGTCGACATGACATTCAGAACCTGCCAGATGGGTTCGGCCGGGTATGCATGGTAGCGACGCGGCATACCCATATATCCGAGCAGGAACTGTGGAAAAAAGGTGAGATTGAAACCGACAAAGACGAACAGCGCTGAGAGTCTTCCCCACCCTTCGGGGTAGCGGCGTCCACTAATCTTGGGCCACCAGAAGTGGAGGCCACCGAGATATGCCATCAGCACACCACCAACCATGACGTAGTGAAAGTGCGCAACCACGAAATATGTATCATGGAGATGAACGTCGAGACCCAGGGCAGCTAGAAAGAGCCCCGTCATTCCGCCAATCACAAAGAGCCCAAGAAAGCCGAAGCCATAAAGCATCGGCGTCTCGTAGGACATCGATCCTTTGTATAGCGTCGCCGTCCAGTTAAATATCTTGATAGCAGATGGAATCCCGAGAATATAGCTCAATACCGAGAAGACCATTCCCGCGTAGACCGACTGACTGCTGGTAAAAAGATGGTGCCCCCAGACGAGGAAGCCGAAAACAGCAATCGCTACCAGTGAGAACGCCATGAACTTGTACCCGTAGATGCGCTTTCGGGTCATGTTGGCGAAGAGCTCGCTGATGACACCCATCGCGGGCAGGATCATGATGTAAACGGCCGGATGGGAATAGAACCAGAACAGGTGCTGGAAAAGCACCGGATCGCCGCCAACTTTCGGGTCAAAGATACCAATGTGAAGCAATCTCTCCATCGCCAGTGCGAGGACGGTGACCGCAATCACCGGCGTGCCAAGAATCTGTATGATGCTCGTCGCGTAATGAGCCCAGACAAAAAGCGGCAGACGAAACCAGGTCAACCCAGGCGCTCGCATCGTGTGGATGGTCACGATGAAATTCAACCCCGTCAGAATTGAGGCGAACCCCGCGATGAAAATACCCACACCAGCCGCCAGAACCTGCGAGTTTGAGTAGATCGAGCTGTACGGGGGATAGAACGTCCAGCCAGTATCAATCCCGCCTGCGATCGCTGCGTAACAGATAAAAAGCGCACCGATATTAAAGATATACCAACTGAGCAGATTCAATCGAGGGAAGGCCAGATCCTTCGCGCCAATCATGAGTGGGATCAGGAAGTTCCCCAGAGTCGCCGGGATCGAAGGGATGAGGACCAGAAACACCATGAACACACCGTGCATGGTGAAGAGTCGATTATAGGTGTCGGACTGGAAGACGTCGCCAGCCGGGGTCAGCAATTCAAGACGAACCGCAGCCGCGTACGAACCGCCAATGAAGAAAAAGACCGTGATGGATATCAGGTAGAGAATCCCGATCCGTTTGTGATCCAGCGTCAGCAGCCAGGACTTCCACCCATAGTTGCTATTCAGATAGTTGACACGTGGCTCCGCTTCCATATTAGTCCTTTATTACAAAATGCCAGATCGGGGCAGTCAATTTGCCTTCGGCTTTGGTGTCGACTCTGCGTTCGCCGCTGCGCCCGGCTTGGCCGCGGTTGGCGCTCCAGCGTCTCTCGGCGCCTGTTTCTGTTGCGGGCCGATAGACTTGATATATGCCACCAGTTGAAGAATCTGTTCTTCGCTGACCTGACCCTGAAAACTGGGCATGATTGGCTCGAATCCAGCGACCGTCCTGGCTCGCGGATTGAGGATGGATTCTCGAAGATAGGCTTCGTCTGCGATGACCTTCTGCCCGTTATCGAGGGGGACTTCCTTCCCAAACAATCCTTCAAGAGCCGGACCGCGGCCTTGCCCATCTGGTTTGTGACAGGTGTTACACGCGAGGCTGGTAAAAAGTTTTGTGCCGGCCGCAACCGGAGACCCGCTTGTCTCCCCACCGCTCAACCACGCCTGGTAGGCGGCAGGATCGAGCACAGTTACCCAGCCAATCATTCCCGAATGGTTTGTGCCGCAATATTCTGCGCAGAAGAGGTGAAAGGTGCCCACTTGCGTCGGCTCGAACCAGAGACTTGTGTACCTCCCCGGGACGACGTCGGCCTTAGTGCGGAAAGCGGGAACGAAGTACGCGTGGAGGACATCCTCACTGGTCATCGTCAGCTTGACGCGCCGACCCAGCGGTACGTGCAGCGCATTGATCTCTCGCTGTCCGTCGGGGTGCTGGGCGCGCCACATCCATTGCTTGGCGGTGACGAAGATCTCCAGAGCCTCTTGAGGTGGGCGGTAGAGCTTGAAGTACAGACTGGCACCCCAGACAAAGAAGCCCATCACCAAGAAGAATGGAATGACGATCCACGACATCTCAAGCAGGAATGACTCATGCACCACCTCCGGCACTTCATTCGCCGAACGGCGTCGATACTTGATCGCGTAGTAGAACTCAAGTCCCCCGATCGCCAGGAAAAGCAGAGCGGTCAGCGCGACGAACACGATATAGAGGAGATCAACCTCCCAGGCGAAAGTCGACGCCTGCTCGGGGAAGAATGGTATTCCAATTAGCGCCAGCGGCGCGAAGGCATTGTGCGAATATCCCATCTTAGCGCTGCCTTTGTTTCTCGACTTGAAGAAAAGGAATAGTGCCCCTAATC
>JBDTUW010000196.1:0-7203 GCA_040007555.1 Acidobacteriota bacterium
GAGCGGCGTTCAACGGCGGATACAAAACGGCCGCGCTGGGGCTTCTGCTGCATTTCGTCATTGCGATGGGTGCCGCGACCGTCTTTTGCCTTGCCAGCGTCAGGCTGCGCTGGCTTGTTCAGCAACCGTGGCTGAGTGGTCCGCTTTACGGAATTACCGTCTACTGGTTTATGCAATTGGTTGTGTTGCCACTTTCGGCAATTGCTTTCAAGCGAAGTTTCACGTGGCCCGCGGTTGTGACAGGTCTGATTGTTCACGTGCTTTGCATCGGGTTGCCGATTGCGTGGGCGGCCCGTTGGCAGACGAAATGACCGAGACACGGCGAGGATTTCGAACGACCGACAAAACAGCAAACATTCGCGCATTACACAAACTCAAAAGGAGAAGAAGTGCCGATGACTGCAAGCGGAACTTTTGAAGTAAAGGTGACCCCGCAGGACGACGGATCCGAAGACCAGACCCGTGGCCGGTTGCTGCTCGACAAGGAGTTTTCCGGTGATCTCATCGCCACCAGCAACGGACAGATGCTGACCGCGATGACTGCGGTGAAGGACTCGGCGGGCTATGTCGCGATCGAGCGTGTCAGTGGCACGCTGTCCGGTCGCGATGGATCCTTCGCGCTACAACATATCGGCACGATGACACGTGGTGAGCCGCACATGACCGTCACTGTGGTCCCCGACTCCGGTACCGATCAGTTGTTGGGACTGGCAGGGGAGATGATCATCAAGATCGCGGATGGCAAGCATTACTACGAATTCAACTACTCGTTCGAAGAGGTCAACTGAACAGGACCTGCTAGCCCTCAAGAGAGTCGAGTGATGACCTCCTCGAAAGCCGCGCTGGAGATGACCTTCATTTCCGTTCTCGCCATTGGTCATGATGATAAACTCACATTTCCGCTCGACCGACGCTGCGGCAAAGGCGTGAAACCCGAGATTGTCTCCGCCATGCATGATCACGTCCCCATGCCCAGTGTGTTGTATCTGCCATTTCGGCGCCCACGACCTTGAATTATTGACCTTCACCTCGGGCCGCGCCATTTCCCTCAGACTTTCCCGATTCAGGCGAAACGTATCACTGTTTACCTACGCGCGCGCCAGGAGTGGGAGAAGGGGCGAACCGAGCGCAGCTCGACCGCTCTCGATGAGAAACCTCCTTCGCTGATGACGGTGAGACATACTCTTCGGACCTTGCGGATGATTATTCAAACTCGCACCTCTCCTTTACAGAAATGCGAGAGGTGCCTCAGCGATGCATTCGGGCCTGGGTTACAGAAGTTGCCACTTGGTGCGGGTGTATGCGATGCGGAACCCATGCCGTTCTGCGTTACGCTGTGATGCGCTGCCTGGCTCTGCGCACATCATCGCGATATCGCATCCGTCTTGCGCCGCGTGTTGCAAACGAATCTGGAGCAATGCGTTTTGTGCTCCCTGATTTCGTCCCTCAGGAACTGTACTCGCACCAGCCATCAGTGCCACACCTTCGTGCGTATTGAGTGCACCGGTCGCGACGGGTATCCCTTCCAGCTCAGCGAGGAATGAAATGCCGTTTGATCTCCCGGCGAAGACTTTCATCAAGTCTGTCATCGACTCAGCAAACTCATTAGATTCGCTCCAGCCCCGTGTTGCCGTCTTTGCCCAGGTTTCGTGTTCGTCAGTCTCCACTATCCGGACGCGAATCTTCTCGTTTCTTTGCGTGACTGTAGTCAGCGCGAGCGAAAGGGGCCGGAACATAACACTAGTCAGCTCGACTGGCTGATACCCGCGTTGACTGAGGAGGGTGAGTAACGGAACACCGGCGAGCGGACTTACCTCATGAATAGTCGGTGCCCCTCGCTCTTGAAAGAAGCTCTCGATGACCTGAATCTCTACGTCGGTCACGGGCTCGAACAGGCCCAGACCGAAAGTCTGGGTGATGGGTGACGAAGCGCCATCGAACATAGCGTAGGCGCCGGCAACCTCTATCCAGGTAGCGCCGATGCTCGGATCAACTTTGGCTCTGGCTTCAACGAACATTGCGCCGCTTCGCCCCTCCGCCCTTTCCAGGCGACGCGCAAGTTCCCTATCCGAAAAGAGCATGGGTTCCTTTTTTACATCCATCGGCTATCTTTTATCTTTCTGAATTTGCCTGGCGTTGCGTTTGAAATAATAGCATCGCGGTCAGGATCATGATTATCCAACCAGCGGGGGCTTCTTCTTCGGTTTGAAGAGGCGTTCACCGATGCGCTCCACCCACTTTCCCAACAGTAGGACTACGAAGGCAAGTCCGAGTGCCAGGCCAATCATCCGCCAGTATCCCAGCCCACAGCTTATTCCCATCGCAGCACAGACCCAGATCGTGGCGGCCGTGGTCAGACCCGACACCTTGCCCACTGGATCCCTGAGAATCACTCCAGCTCCAAGGAAGCCGATCCCGGTCAGAATACCCTGGACGATTCGTCCAATGGCATTCGGGTCTGGTCCGATGCTGCCTCCGTGGGGTTCGAGAGCGCTCATTGTCACGAGGGCCGCGCCGAGTGCCACAAGCGCGTGTGTTCGCACCCCCGCAGGCTTGCCGTGCAAATCACGGTTGAGCCCGAATGCCGCGCCAACGAGCGTGGCTGCCGAAAGTCTCAGCAACGTCTGGTCTGTGCCGATCAAGTCTATTGGGTTCATGATTCCGTGTCTGTAGAGAGGCTACTCCGACAATTCACACAACGGCCATAATCGCACGGCCTTAAAGGTCGGCCAAGCGACGCTCACTTTTCCTGGCTCCGGAGAACAACACCACGCGTTTCGAAACGTGGCACACCCCGCCGGCAAGGATAGTGGCTCGATTCCAAAGCGACCGGGCGCGGGATAGAGCTTGTTCGCAGGCGACGCGGGACGACGATTTCAATGCGGCATACCTCGCGCCGTTACTGGCCCACTTTGGGAAGCGGCACGCTCCGCAGCTCAGCTATCTCTTTGAGGATTCCCTCGACCAGTGCCTCGGTTACCAACCTGCCCTTCTCTAGAGTTGCGAGGGTCGGATCTCCCCAAATGCCGGTCTCCGAGTAGGTTCCCGTGCCCTCCGGGTTTCGGGTTAGTCCTCTACCTTTGGATGGGTGATAGTCCTTGACTGCCTTCTTCATGTCGACAGAACCGGGGGCCATATACAGCATCATCGAGGTCTCAATCTCATCCGCGTGAGTGCCTCCCTCCTGCTTTGAGATCGACTTCTCAGTTGGTCCCATGATCTTTAGCAGGTCGGTATATCGCAGGATGATTCCGTCAGCGGCGAGCAACTCCGCAGCTGGTTTGAGAGCTGCGAGCGTTGAGATCCCCGTGTTGATGATGTAAAAGCGGCGAGGACCGAACCGAGCCAGACCACGGCAGATATCCGTGACCAGATCCCGAGCCGTCTCGAGCTTCAGGGAAGTCGATCCCGGATATTCAACAAAAGCGGGATAGAAGTTGTAGTTTATGGTTGGCGCGACAACGACCGGTGCTCGCTCGATCACGCGCTTCTTCAGATATTCCGCGATGAGCCAGTCGTTCTTAAGCTTGAGGTGTGGCCCATGCTCTTTGGATTCAGCGCCGAGCGGGATGACCACTATCGTTTCGGGCGTCAGGGCTTTCTCTGCTTCAACCCAGGTAAGGTCTGCGAGGAGGATTCCCTTCGTCTGATTCTGGTAAGTAGTGCGCGCCTGGATGACAGCTGTTGCCAGCATCCCCAGCACGGCAATTATCAGTAGTCGCTTCATGATCCTCTCCGATGCTTCAAGCCTGCGATCATGCACTGTCTCGTTCCCAGCCCCGGAAGCTAACGCCGAGACGCAGAGACTCCGAGCAGCAGAGCGCGTATCCATCTTTCCGTCTCCTGCTTCGCCGCTACGGGGTAACCGGCCCGTTCCCCTTCTGCAACTTCTTCTGCTTGAGCTCCTCTTCCCGATCCAGAAAGCTCCAGCCCTTCGTGATCCACGGTGCAGCGGGCTCACCCTTCAAGTAGTGTCCAAACCATTCGTGAATGCGCCGATGGTAGTCAATCTGGTTTGGCTTCTTCCTCAACCCGTGATCCTCGCCCGTGTAGACCAACAGCACGACATCTTTCTTCGCTCGCCGCGCCAGGTTGTATAGCTCAACACCCTGATGCCAGAAGACTGTCCCGTCGCTGTCTCCCACTTCGATCATCAATGGAGTTTTCATGTTCGCTACGTTAAAGACCGCCGAGTTGCGAATGTAGGCCTGCAGATCTTCCCATAACGGTACTTCCATCCGCTGCTGTCCCGTTTCGATGTGATCGGTCTCAGCAATGCCAGAACTCCAGTGATGATTTCCGTAGTTGCTGACCAGATTCGTGATTGGCGCACCTGCAACGGCGGCGGCAAACACTTCGCTGTGCGTCGCCAGATAGCTCGCATCGAACCCGCCCCACGAATGTCCGACGACACCCACTTTCCGCGCGTCTACCAGTCCCATCTCGACAACCTTTTGCACCGCGGGCGTGACGCACGCAATCACGGACAGTCCCGGCTCACGTGGCTGAAACGTGATGTCAGGCTGAAACAAAAAGTAGCCGTGTTGAGTAAATGCGGCGACGTTGTAGTAGTCGCGCTCCGATGGGGTGCTGTAACGATGCAACCCGTCCGAGAGCCGCTCGTACAGATAGACCACCATTGGATACTTCACACCCGGCTCGTAACCCGCCGGGTAGAAGAGCGCGCCTTGCAGACGCTCGCCACGTTCGGTCTTGTACTCAACCAGCTCTGCGTGACCCCAGGCATAGTTGCTCTGAAAGGGATTTGTCTTTGTGATCTGTTTTGCATCCTTGAGCGATGCGCCGCCCACGAACACATCCGGCGAATCGTCGAAGGCTTCGACAGTGTATGAGTAGACGTCCGCTTCCTTGGCCTTCGCGAGACGCTGAACTCCTTTGTCGAGCCAGACCAGACGTTCTACTCCGGAGCCGCCGCTGAGTCGTAGGCTTGCATAGCCGGATTTCTTGCTCCAGATGCCGAAGACACTCAGGTGCAGAGGCTTTTCGGTATCAATCCATTCTTCGTCGGGATTGAGGCGGAGATAGCGATGGCGGACCTGGTCGGCGGCGCCATCCGTGAGTCGTTTCGCCCGCGACCCATCCGGAGAAATCTGCCAAATGTCGAGCTTATCGTAAAGAAACACCGAGTCATCATTCTTCGCCCAGCCGGCCACACCGAACGCAGGTTTCTGTTTGATGGTGAAATCCGACTCGCGATCGACAAACGAGGTTTGCACGCTCTTCGTGATATTGACGACGGCTCGTGTAGCAGTATTCACCGTCCAATACTGATCATCCTGCAGGAAGAGGAGGTACCGGCCGGCGGGACTCGCCTGGACGTAACGATCTTCGCTGAGTGCCTCTTTGACTTTTGTGCGTTCGCCGGTAGCGAGGTCAACCAGGTAGATATCGGCGGCCGGTCGACCGATGGTTCTTTCCATCGCGTATGCGGCCCAGTTTGTGGCATAGGCCAGCTTCTGATTCTTGAGCGGCGTTACCTGCTCGTCTCGCTCCTGAGCTAATTGAACCAGACGACCAGCATCAAGGTGCCAGGCGGCGAGGAGGTTTCTTTGACGATCCGTTCGTGCGTCGAGCTTTTGTTTCGCCATGACGACCACATCGCGGGCATTCCAGACGTCCACGCCGGCAGGTTCTTCGTCCTCTTTGGCTGTCTCCCTGGCAGGTTCACCATTCGGAACGGGCTTCTTCTCGGTGGGAGGTTTGTCCTGCCATTTGGCCATGCCGAGGAACACGATGCCGCCGTCCTGGGACCACGCCGGCCGGCGAAATGAGACGGTACGCATCCCCATAGGAAACTTCGTGTCGGCAGTGGGATCGTACATTTGCCTAACTTCTGCCGGATCAGCGAGGCGTTTCCAGGTGAATGCGATCTGGGTTGAGCCCTCACGCCGTTCATCGGTCTTTGCCCGCAGAACCGCAAGATCAGCGCTTTCCTTCCTCCAGGTGAGGCCGCTGTAGATGGAGGCGGAGGAATCAAGCACTCGCAGCACGCCGGTTTCGGGATCAAAAAGCTGAACGCCATTGCCGGCCTTGTCTTCCGCGCTAATGACCAGCGCCAGCAATCGTCCGCGCTGCGGCAGATCTTGCCAGGAGTATTCCGCGACATTGCCAAACGCAGTGTCGCGTCCTGTGGAAAGCTGCCGAACAATCAAGGCAGCGCCCGGAGGAGCGTCCAGCTCTGTTGTGGGCTCTGCCGGTAACGCATCCTTTTTTTCCGGTGCGTAGCGGCGCATCGCCAGAAACGCACCGTTGGCGCTGAAGGAGAAGGATTCGACTCCATCGACGACTGATTGCTGGCCGTTGGAGAGGTTCAGCAGACCGAGCTTACGGTGAACCGGTTTCTTTTCTTTTCGGAGCTTCTCTTCCTGCGCTTCCGAAAGCACAATTGCGTAAGCGATCCAGCGCGAGTCCGAGGAAAAGATGGGCAGCGTACCAAAGGCGACGATTTTTGGTTCTCCTCCCGCGACACTCGCAATTCGCAGTTCTGAGTCACGGTTGGGATGCGAGACGCCATAGGCCAACCATTTTCCGTCAGGCGACAGTCCGGTGAAGCCGAGTATCTCCCACTGAGAGTAATCGGCCGCGGTCAGACGTGGTTTTGTCTGAGCGGTGCCGGCGATGGCAAGAGTCAGCAGCAAGAGCGGGGCAATAATTGATGCGCGTCGCATGGTAAGAGCTCCTCGTCAAATGTGGTGGGTATGCGAGGTCCCGATGTTAGCATCCAAACGGGACGTCATTCGAGCCGCAGACCGTACTCGATGGCGATTGTCGAAGCGCGGTTCCCGGAATGGCATCGGACTTTTCGAGGTCCACCCTGTATATTTACTCTGCCGCCGCGGTGGGTGCGCCTTCGCAGGCCGCCTTGGCCGACTCCCTCGCGACCGTCAAACAGGCGCTTGATCAAGGGCTCGGGTGAGAGAGCTGCTTGATCGTCAGTGACCGGCTGAAGATGTCGCAGGAATACGTTAGTGCTTAGAGACACTATTGCTGGCTGATGAAGGGGATTGCAGATATCAGGCTGGTGCCATTTCACTTGCTGGCCAGCGAAGGCTCGGTGCATACCGATAAGAACCATCTCTGGCACATGGAAACTCTGTCGAAGCTTTGTCGCGCTGATCAGAATGTGTTGATCCCGAGGCTGTAGTTAGGCTTTGAAAGAGTTCAACGCAAGCATGAATATAC
>JBDTUW010000197.1:0-7175 GCA_040007555.1 Acidobacteriota bacterium
TCGGACGTCCCAGCAGCCTTGATTGAGGGTCCAGATGCCATCGCCATTGAACTGATCGAGGCAATGTAGGGCGGGAATAACCGGGCGACTTTGCCCGAGCGGGCCTGGAGCCCGCCAGCAAGGATAGGGATCTTCGCAGGCGGGCTACCATGCGCGGCTCGTCTTCGAGTCTATTGCGGGCGCTACTGCAGGACGCCGGTGAACGTTCCTTCGCCAAAGTCACCGAGCTTTACCTTACCCTTCATGGTCTTGCCTTCAACCGTACCCGTGTACTCGATGAGCAGGTCCTGACCCTGAGCGTTGACGCTAAAGCTGAATTTGATTTCACTCCCCTTGAGTGTTCCCTTGAGAGGCGCCTCGCCCAACTGGCCCTTGTAGTTGCCGGTCAGCATCTCTCCGTCCTGCTTCAATGTAACGGTTGGGTTACCAGTGCCTGCCTGGCTCTCCACGGTCATCTTCCACGTGCCTGTCACGTCGGCGGCTGTTGCGCTGACAAAAATCGCCGTCAGTAGCACGGTCACGATCAAAACGACAAAGATGAAAAAGGGTCTTTTTCCGATATTCATGGTTTCTCCGCTCCTGATGTTTGAGTTGGTCTGAATTGCTGCGATCGCGCGCTCCTCGCCGTCCCCGCCCAATTCTCCTCGCAGTCTACGCTCTGACGGGCCGCTGCAAAAGCCCGGCCGCGCACTCGATGCTCTTGATAACGATGGCACTACTTTTCCGCGTGCTGCTTCGCTCCCTCCAGTCCGAGATGCTCACGAAACCAATTGGCCGCCGCATTCGAGCTGACCTCGAACGCTTCATTTATATACATTTCGAAGTGCGTAATTCCGGGAACCGCGATCAGCCTTTTTGGACCGGTCAAAACCTCCAGCGCCGAATAGGCGTTTTCCTTGTTGTTAATCAACTCTTCCTTTTCGGCAACAATTAGCAACACGGGGCGCTCGCCGACCGCCTTGAGATACTGGAAGGGTCGATATTCCGAGACCATCTGATTTGTCTCGGTATCCACCATCCTCCGATTTGAGAACCCGGTCTCGAACTCAGAACCTTGGCCTGGGCGCGCTCGCGTGATCGCGTCCTCGAGCAGCCGCCCTCTGAGCGGCACCGGGCCCACGATCGCCTTGACGCGCGCGTCGAGCGCCGCGGTGACGATTACGTTTCCACCAGCAAAGCTTGATCCCCACACCCCAATCCGGTCGGGATCGACGCCGGCTTCGCCCTGAAGATAGGAGATGGCGTGTCGATAGTCTTCAACCTGCTTCAACGGAATCAGTCTGGTCCGCTTGAGGACAACATTGATGTTTGTCCGCGTAAATCTCGTCTGGTCGTTACCGCCGGTACGCTCAGCCGTCGATACGAAACCATCGCTCAGGCCCAGCCGCGGTAGTCGATCACAATCGCGACCAGGCCGCGCTCGGCAAACGCGGACCGTACTTCGCGATCGAGTGATGAGTTCCTGTCCATCCCTGACCGAGCACAATACCTGGCATTTTACCAGTTGTAGAGTATCCCTTCGGGAAGAATATCTTCGCATAACAGCCGACGTCATCGCTGAAGTAGGTGACGTCTTTGGCCGAAACACCATCGGCCAGACTGTACTTCCAATCCTCTGTTGTCAGGCCTGATTTGATCTTCTTTGCCGGTGCAGCCTCCTGCGCATCAACGCGCAGCGCTGATGACCCCAGCGCGCAAAGAATGACGACTGCCGCCAACCTGATCATCATCTTCTTGCCTCCGCCAGACCTTGCCGCGGAACCTCGGTGGCTCAACGCTTCTGAGACTTTTCCACGAAATCCAATTGTTCCTTGAGCAGGTGATTACGACTTTCGATCGAAATGCCAAAGTCGAGATATGGCTCGTGCTCGAGGCTATATGGAAGCCATTTGACCAGAGACCGACCATTCGGATCGCCGGTAGCTGCAAAATTTACCCAATAATTGGACATCGCCTCGGCGAGTTGCAGGTCTGCGGGTCGCGCGCTCTCGCGGGTGAGATTGTTGAAGACGTATGCGATCTCCGCCGCATGGTAAGCGCCCAGATAGCCGCTGTTCGGGTTCGGCGGCACGTGCGAGAAGAAATAGAGGAAGGCATTCGATCGACCCTGGCCAGTGAAACGCGCCCAGGTGCGCATCTGAAGTGTAAAGGTGCTATCGCGAATACTGCGGAGATAGCCGCGGGGAATCTCTGCCACGGTTTTCACTGGATAAGCGGCATCGAACTCAGCGATCCGATCCCCGTACTGCGTTTCGACGCGTTTGCGGTACTCTTCCATCGTTTTGGGTACGGCTACCGGGGCGATCAGGGTTGTCATCTCATCGGCGTTCGACCCGACCAGGACGGGCACGTCGTTGTGCCTTCCATTCGCGAAGATGTTGCGAACGTCATCGGGCAGGACCCAACCATCGACGGTCGCCGCGGTCCTGAAGCGCCGTCCATCCGGACCATTAAATATCTCGGTGATCCTTTCCGCAGACAATGTACGCAGCTCGGCGATTGAGGCAACGCCGGCGGCCTTCACAAACGCCGTCCCCAACTTCTCCGCCGATCCTTGCCCGCCGCGATCCTCTTTCAGGTACGCCGCTGTTCCGAATGTTCCCCCACTTTGACCGATTGCGCGGTGGAATAGCCCCTTCGCCAGCGGTGACGCAACGAGTGTGTTGACGCTCCAGGATCCGGCCGATTCGCCGAAGATCGTCACCCGGTTGGTGTCGCCACCAAATGCTCCGATATTCTTCTGAACCCACTTTAGTGCGGCGATCTGATCGAGCACGCCATAGTTGCCGGAAACGTGATCGGGCGACTCTGCACTCAGTTCCGGGTGCGCGAGATAGCCGAGAGGGCCAAGTCGATAGTTGATTGTGACGAGGACGACTCCCTTCTTTGCCAGATTCGTTCCGTCATAGACGCGCGTCGAACCCGAGCCGCGCGTCAGAGCGCCTCCGTGGATCCAAATCATCACCGGGCGCTTCTCTCCTGACCGGGCGCCACTCCAGATGTTGAGCGAGAGACAATCCTCGCTTTGAGCTTGCGGCGGAGAAAAGTACATTGATCCGGCGGCATACGGTGCCTGCGGACATTGAGGGCCAAAGCTGGTTCCATCACGCACGCCCTGCCACCCAACGACCGGTTGAGTGGCCCTCCATCGAAGGGCGCCGACGGGTGGCGCCGCGAACGGTATTCCCTTGAAGCTGCGAATTCCTTCCGCAATCGCCCCCGAGACCAGTCCACCATCGACCCGAATTGCATCATTGGTTTTGAAAGCCAGGCTGAGCAGGCCGAGAACCAGCGCCGATATTTGTAGTTTCAGTTTCATTCTCTTTTCCGGCACGTGACGAAACCGACCGAGACGCTACCGCCACTTCGCCATTCGTGAGGCGGAGTGGCGGCGCCTGGTGTGATGTTTGACTAGCTCAAGCGAGCACTAAGGTGAAATGCTGGCGCACCGCCCGCGCCAGAGACAGGGCTGACCCGGCTCGTCGCGCGTCCGAAGCGATCAGGTTCAGTTTGACGCGTTCACCGACGAGTATCGCATGAGTCATCCTCAGGTCGTCGCATGATGAAGCTGTCGCCCGACGAGAAGTCCGCCGGCAGCACGATATCACGATATACGGATAGGAAGTGCCGATGGCGTCGCGATGCTGGCCAGCCGGATCTTTCCTGTTGGCTTCATAGTTGGCACGAGAACCGGCGAGAGGAGTCCATGTGACCGTCTGCGGCGCAGAACGGGCCGCCCCTGGGTTCGCCGATTCTTGAAAAGTACTGCGCTGCGGGAAAACTTCAGCGCCTCTTCTCTTGCGCTACCTACCGGTCGGTGACTCTACGCGGTGCTTTTGATGATGTCAAGATTTTCTTCTATTGCCTGGCGGTTCAGTTTGCTTGAGGAGGGACTCACTGACGTCTTAGTGGTCGGCCTCACGAGAAGCCGCGGAGACGCCATAAAGGCAAAAGTCATTAATGGCACTCGTTCCTCTCGTCACCTTGGCCTGTTTCATTTCTTGCGTCTTCGCGTTGACGCGTAGCGTCGCACGAGATTGTCCTTGAACCCTGCGGGAGCCCCTCTCGAACAAACTGAACCACTACTGGTTTTTGAGAGGTGCAAATGTCCTTGATGCGCCTTACCCGGCGACAGAGCTCAAAAGGAGGATAAGGCGTGGTGTCCCGGTGGCGAGATCCCAGCAAGACCATCGCCCACCCACGGATTGGAGTAAAGGTTGACACGGTGAAACGACTCGCGGACAATGCTTCGACCCGTCCTTGCTTTGGGATTTGTGCCTGACCCCTGAACCGGTTTGCGGGTTATCAACTCCCGAACGCTCATAGATATCGGATTAATCCATACAATGGCTGATCGTTCGGTAAGGAGGATGCATTTGACCCGACCAGGTAATCGATGTCTCGTCGCGACCGTTCTGACATTCGCGATCTTTCTAGTGCTCTCGCTCGGAGCCTACGGGCGCGTTGCTCGCCAAACTCCCGCCGCGCCGAGCCGCTCTGAGGCGTATTCGTACGCCAGAATAAAGGGCCGTCAGGTCGCGCTACTCAATGGCATGGTAGATGCACAGGCACAGAAGAGCGGTGTCAGGGAGAATCCGGCAGTTGCCTACGGGAATCTCGAGCAGACCCAGCGCAGCACCTTTGAGGCTATCACGCATGCCCTGTCGCGCTCGCGATTGACCGACGCTCAGGGTGGCGTGCTGAAGCCAAATGCACTTGAACTGGTCGATTCGCTCAATGAAATCGCGGGACAGATTAAGGGCGTGGGAGGCGACAAGCAGTTTCGCCTTTATGTCACGCTGATCCCTCAGACACAGGAAATCCTCGCGAAATCCCGTGAGTTCTTTCGAGATAAGGACAACACCGTCTTTCATAAGGAATACCCCATCAATTACCGCCAGAGAGGGAAAGAACCAACCCTCCAGATATCCATCTCGAGGGACGGCACCCATGCGGATATCGACGTCGACTATCGTTCAAGCAAAGCGCCGCAGGCTCTCATCAATGGCCACCTCCGCGCGGCGAATTCCGACGTCAGGATCGGAAAGAATTATTTTGGTCACGTTGGTAGGTGGTTTGGCTTGATTCGGTGGTGGCGGATACTTCTCGATGGGGACAGCGGATCGTCGCAGGAGAGCGCCTCGACTTCGACGCTGAGCCGGCCTCAGCTTGAGATCCAGCCCACCCCTGCACGCGGACCAGCTCCCACACTCACGGCCGAGCAGATAGCGAGCGCCCAGGAAGTCTCTGTCGCGATGAACGAATTTCTGACTACCTGGCTCGTCAAACGCAACCGCCAACGCGCCGATGACTTCCTCGTCAAGCGCCCAGTGGCTTGCATCAATGCAGATAGCGATGAAGAGAATGAGACCGTCTCCGGCAACATCGCCATCAAGGAATTCGCGTTGTTGCTTGATGCGGGCCTGCGCGCCAAAGCCAAGCCGCGCAGTCTCGATGACGCGGTTAGCGCGATCGAGGCATGGGACCCGGAACTCGTCTTTGTCGATCATCCGTTCAAACAGCTCTTTTCGCTGAGAGGAATGCAGCGCGACGACGCTGCCGAATACGTTTGCGATAGCCTGAAGTTTGCCGGGGATCCAAACGCGTACGGCGATTTCTTCCTGACAACCTTTACGCTCAAATTAGCCAAGGAAAATGGGGGAGGCCTCGAACTTCTCTGGATGAAGGAAGACGGTAAGTGGCAGATCATCTCTTATGATGTGCTTGAACCGTAGCCCGACTTTTCTCTCCAGCTGACACATGTCAGCGATCCTGGAGGGATTGCCCTGGCGAGAAGGGGTAGACAGGCTCTCACCTGCTATCCCTCTCAACCCCGGTGCTGAAGGATGAGCGGCGCACTGGTTTCTCGCGGGACGTTCCACCTCGCCGCCGTCTGCCGAGGGTTTCCATTTCAAAACGTTGCAGAAAGCTGCAAGCGCCGGCTCAACAGAAGATCACACAACGCGGTGTCCCTACTTCGAACGAAGGGAGCTCTGTCACGATTGACTCTGACTCAAAAAGCGAGGGTTAAGATGAGACGTCGTACGTACTGGAACCGCGTGGGTAGCTTCGTCAGCATTCTGACGTTGCTCGTTTCTCTCGTATTTCCTCCGGCCTCGGCACAGCAGTCCGACCGGATAACGGCGATAGTTCCGCAGCTTGAAACGACCATCGCGCAGGCGCTGAAGGCGACGGGCGTGCCCGGCGTCGCGGTTGCCATCGTTGATCGAGACAAGGTTGTCTACATCAAGGGATTTGGAGTTCGCGAGATTGGCAAGCCCGCCGCAGTCGACCCCGATACCGTGTTCCAGCTGGCCTCGGTTTCGAAGCCGATCGCCTCGACAGTTGTCGCCGCTCTCGTTGGGGATGGCGTTGTTCGATGGGATGATCCGATCATCAAGCACGATCCCTCATTTCGACTCTCCGATCCTTGGGTGACTGAGAACGTTACCATCCGCGATATGTTCAGTCATCGAAGCGGTCTACCCGATCACGCGGGAGATGCTCTTGAGGATATGGGCTATGACCGGATGGCCGTCATCCATCGCCTTCGCTATCAGAAGCTGGAGAGTAGTCTACGGTCCACGTACAAATACACAAATTTTGGCCTCACGGCCGCAGCCGCCGCAGCCGCCAAGGCGAGCGGCAAGACGTGGGAAGACGTTTCCTCAGAGAGGCTCTATCGTCGGCTGGGTATGAACAATACCAGCTCGCGATACGCGGATTATCTGGCGGCGAGCAACCGAGCTTCCCTGCACGTCGAGATCGATGGGAAGTGGGTTGCCAAATACCAGCGCAACCCGCAGGAGCAATCGCCCGCTGGCGGGGTCAGCTCAACCGTACGGGATATGGCGCAATGGCTGCGCCTCCAACTCGCGGCGGGGAAATTCAACGGAACAGAAGTGATCGCGGCCGCCGCGCTTGCCGAGACGCATCGGCCGCAGATGGTCAGTCGCCCTGCTGCGGATCCGGCCAAGGACCACCCTGATTTCTATGGTTTGGGTTGGAACGTGGCATACGACGATCATGGGCGCGTTCGACTCTCACACTCGGGGGGCTTTAATCTCGGCGCGGCCACGACTGTCGCGCTCTATCCTTCCGAGCAACTCGGGATCGTGGTCCTCAGTAATGCCCAGCCGGTTGGAATCCCCGAATCGATTGCCAGAAGCTTTTTT
>JBDTUW010000198.1:0-7163 GCA_040007555.1 Acidobacteriota bacterium
GGCAATGAGGCAAGCTCGAAAGCGACACCGCGCAGTTCCGCGAAAGTCACCTGACCGGCGCCATCGGTAATGATGAAAAGGTCTGCAGCGGTGGTCGTTCCCTGCGAGAAGTCACTGACCATTTCCCGCAATGTGGCGCGATCGCGGGACGCTCGCGGATCACCGACGATCGTCTTGACTATCGGCGACCCCGACATGGTCATCCCAAGCGTCGCCAGACTCTGGCCGTACTCCTGCCAGATCGCATCGTAGACTGGCAGCAGAGTCTCAACCTCGGTCTGGACCTGCTGACGCGCCTGACCGACTACCTGACTGTTGATGACCCACGCGGCAATGAGGAGGACTGCACTCGAAAGAAGTGCGGAGGCGATAAAGAGCTGTGTGCGAAGCCTGAGTCGGCTTCTCAAGGAAGGTCGCGTGCTGGCGGCGTGATCGGTCGTCACCGAGTTACCCTCGATCTCTACGGCTTGCGATATGCCGGTAGATTCCGCCGCGAATCATATTCTTCGCCGTGCTTATTCCGGTGCGGTTGCGGGATAAAGCCCTCTTCACTAAGACGGATAACGCCAAGATCGAGACCGCCTGCCCCGAATTGCAGTTCTCTGGCAAGTGTCGCGAGGAACTCCTGGGTTGAGCGCTCGTGCCAGAATTCCAGTCGATATCGGCCTTCGGGCACGCTTCCCATCAGAAAGCTTCCCCGATTGTCCGTAACGGCATGGTAGGGCGTCTGGAGCGCGACGACTATCGCACTCATCTGAGGATGAATATTGCAGAAGATGTATGAGACGCCGGGACGATTGAAGGCGACTGGTCGCGTTTCGCCGCTTGCATAGAGACCGAGATCGAATCGTCTCCCATCGAAGATCGAAAAGACGTTGTGGAAAAACGGGTCCTCATTGGGAAAGTCGACTTCCGTTCCAACCTCTGTCACGAGAACGTGCGGGATAAAGCGCTTCCCTTGCTGTCGCATGAGGCGTCGCGCCCGGATTCCCCGCTGACTGGAAGCGTCCATCGCTTCAAGCCAGACAACAACCCCACTCGCATCCCGACTCGATGACGCGGCCGACTTACCCGCGCGCGTGTTCACCAGCTCGACAATGCCCTTCACTGAAACAAGACTCGGGACCGCTCCAGCTAAACGCGGAGCCAGCATCAGCGCACTGGTGCCGATGGCCCCCGCCACCAGAAGCAGCGAAAGTTGCGCATACCCAGCGATTCTCCTTTGTTTAGTCATGCGGAATGCTTCATTTGGGTCGCGACAGCCTCTAAATCGATCCCCAATCGTTCCGCCTTGCGGTAGAGCGAGTACCGGCCAATGCCAAGCAACTCGGCGGCACGAAGGCGGTTACCCCTCGTATAGCGGAGCATGGCGAGAATGTGCTGCCGCTCGACTTCTTCCAGCGTGCAAGGCATCTCGCAAACCAGCGAGTTACCCTGCCCGCTGGATATAAGATCAGCACCAACCTCACGCAGCGACGGTGTCACGCCACCCGATCGTACCAGCGGGGTGGGCGTGAACCTCGTAAAGTCATCAGGTTGGAGCCTGCCGCCGAGATTAAGCGTCACCGCCCGTTCGACGGCATTTTCCAGTTCTCGAACATTGCCGGCCCACTCCAACGAGGATAGCCAGGCGATCGTCTCACGCGGCGCGACTACCCGCTTACCCAGTTGAGAACTAACCCGCGCGAGGAAATGCTCTATCAGGAGCGGAATGTCTTCCCGGCGTTCGCGCAAGGGAGGTAAATCGATATTGATGACACCCAGGCGGTAGAGCAGGTCGCGTCGAAAGTCATCAGATGCAAGCAGGTCCTCAACTCGCCGGTTCGTTGCCGCGACGATGCGCACATCGGTACGACGCGAATCGCTCGCGCCAACTGGTCGCACTTCGTGTTCCTGCAGAACACGCAGCAGCTTTACCTGAAAGGCGAGTGAGGTCTCTGATATCTCATCAAGAAAGATCGTTCCGCCGCTCGCCGTCTCGAAAATCCCGCGATGATTATTGAGAGCGCCCGTGAAGGCTCCTCGCACATGTCCAAAGAGCTCGGATTCGAGCAATGTCTCAGTAAACGCGCCGCAGTTGACAGGAACAAATGGCCGCCTCGCCCGCGGTGAATTGTCGTGAAGCGCACGCGCAACCAGCTCCTTTCCCGTTCCGCTCTCACCGCTGATGAGAACCGTGGAATCCGTCGCCGCAACCCGGGCAATAACTCTATAGACTGCGATCATCGCCGGGCTGCGCCCGACGATCGAAGTCACTACCGGAACAGACCCGCCAGGTTCGTTTCGTGGAAGGTGCTGACCCGCACGCCATTCAAGCGCACGTTGCAAAGAGCCAACCAGCTCTGCAGAGCGAAATGGCTTTCCCAGGTAATCGAACGCTTCGGCTTGCAGTGCTTCAGCGGCCGTCTCGATTGAGCCATGTGCGGTAACAAGAATGACGGGCAGGAGCGGATGGCGGAGTCTGATGGTTCTCAGCAGATCGAGGCCTGAGGTCTCGCCGAGCATGAGATCCAGCAGGACCACATCGAATGGCTGGCTACCTGAAACTTCAAGCGCTTCACGGGCAGTGGAGACAAGATGTGCAGAAAAGCCTTCGACCTCAACGAGGTTCTTCGCGACAATGCCAAACTCGGCATCGTCGTCGACTATCAGCACTTTGCCGTACTGCTGGCCATGCATAATTCTAGTATCCGAACGGAACCGACCGCTTCCATCAAACCGACCCGTCATCACGCCCTTAATTGGGGATCACGGCAGGGAGAGCTAGAGACTGCGTAGGGACTCGAGCATGTTTTTGGCGTTGCTCGTCGCATCAAGTACCGCTGTCGGTTCGAACCCGCAGTGGACCATACAATCCTGGCACTTGGGATTCCCGCTCTTGTGCCCGTATCGATCCCACTCGGTGGTCTCCATCAGTTCCTTGAAGGTGCTCGCGTATCCATCATTCAAAAGGTAGCACGGCTTTTGCCAGCCAAAGACGTTGTAATTTGGATTCCCCCATGGGGTGCAATCGTAGTCGAGCTCACCTTTAAGAAACCGAAGATAGAATGGCGAGTGGTTAAACTTCCAGGTCTTGCCACGACGTGTTCCGACGGGCGCGAGCACCTCACGAAAGAGCGCCTTGGTCTGTTCGCGTTTGAGGAAGTGATCCTGATCCGGTGCCATCGCGTAGCTATAACCGGGCGAAATCATCATTCCGTCGACTCCAAGCTGGGCGAGGAAATCAAACATCTCGTGGAGGTCCTCTGCCTTTTCTCCATCGAAGACGGTTGTATTTGTTGTCACGCGAAACCCGCGCGCTTTTGCCGCCTTGATGGCCCGGACCGCGACTTCGAAGATGCCATCCCGATCGACCAGATGATCGTGACGCTCACGCATCCCATCGAGATGGATGCTGAAAGTCAGGTATGGCGAAGGCTCAAACCGGTCCAATTGCTTTTCGATGAGGATGGCATTGGAGCAGAGATAGACGAATTTCTTTCGCTCGACCATTCCACGAACGATGACATCCATTTGGGGATGCAAGAGCGGTTCGCCACCGGCGATGGTGACGATGGGTGCACCGCACTCCTCAGCGGCATTGAAACAGTCCTCGGGAGACATGTTTCGCTTGAGTATTTCCGCCGGGTACTGGATCTTGCCGCAACCAACGCAGGCCAGATTGCAGCGGAAGAGCGGCTCGAGCATGAGCACGAGCGGATAACGGCGCTCCCCACTGAACTTCTTCTTCATGACATACGCGCCAACCTTGACGGCCTGGCGCACGGAAATTCCCATGCCACCTCGATTCACCTATGAGTGTCAGAACCAACAAATGATCTGCAGAATGCTAGCACAAACACACAGCAAGTGGCAGCACTGTAGCCGTCTGACGCGATGGCCCGCGGCGACCAGATATCGCCACCAATCAAGGGGAAGTAGGGACTGCAGCGAAAGCAAGGGACTGCAAGGACGCAATCACCATGGGACGCGGCCGATGTCCCTGGGCCCTGCTGTCCCCGTTGTCCCTTGGGTCCCCTTGCTACCCACCAATCTCGCGCTCAAACAAAAACAATGCCCGGTCGAATAAAGGTTCGACCGGGCGGAAAGTTTGGGACGGTCTTATTTCGATCTAGGGTCGGGCAGTCGCAGCCTGCGCCGCAGCCGGAAGTGGCTTGCGCGGTAGCTTCTGCTCACGCATTGCGGCGTTGTAAACAAACGCGGCCATGATCACGGCTGCCTGCTTCATATCTTCCGCCTGAATTCGTTCGTAGACGTCCATATTCGAGTGATGAGTTCTTGTTTCGTACTCGATCTCGTCCTGGATAAACTGAAAAGCTGGCAAACCCACGCCGTCGAAGGACTGATGATCTGTTCCACTTGTGTTGCTGATAGTCAGGGTCGAGGCTCCGAGATCCTTGAACGGAGCGAGCCAGGCGCGGAATATCGATCGCACCGCTTCGTTGCCCTGAAGATAAACGCCACGAATCTTTCCAGTCCCGTTATCAAGGTTGAAATAGACGGAGAGTTTATCGTGTTCCGGCCTGAGTGTCAGCGGCCCCTGCGGTCCGCCAAATCCACGTTGCTGACCCGGGGGCGCCGCCGGCCGTGACGCAAAGTGCTGGTTGACATACGCGCGCGACCCAAGCAGCCCCTGCTCTTCACCGCTCCACAGTGCGACCCTGATCGTCCGGCGTGGCTGGACACCCAGTTTCTTAAGAATGCGAACTGCCTCAAGAGCCACCGCGCAGCCCGCAGCGTTGTCTGTTGCGCCAGTGCCTGTGTGCCAGGAATCCAGGTGCCCTCCCAGCATGACCAGTTCGTCCCTCTTGTCTGTTCCTGGTATCTCCGCAACCGTGTTATAGGCGGTCAGATCTTCGTCGTAAAACCTCGCCTGGACCCCGACATCCATCTTAACCTTGATGCCCTTCTGCAATGTCCGGAGGATTCGGCCATAGTGTTCGACAGCGATCGTGATTGACGGCGGCGGAGGTACCGCGCCCTTCTCACGTCCACCACCACTCTGAACGAAGAGCGTTCCTCCATCGCCTCTCCGGCCAATATCAACGACGACCGCGGCGCCCTCTGTCCGAAGGAACTCGCTACGGCGCTGTGCGAGCGCCATTTGAGCCTGCCGCGAGTTGCCGGGATCGCCCCCGGGGCGGCCACCCTGCTGCGCGGCTGGAGGCTCGGCGTTTGCCATTGCCAGAAGCTCCTCGTCCGTGTTCCTCGTCCCAGGCGCCTTAAACCACGCGTTGACCTCGACCATTGGGCTCGCAAGAACTATCTTTCCCTTGAGCTTGCCGCGATACTTGTCGAAATCAGCTTCCGATTTGACATCGAAATGAATGACCTCGGCGCTGATGATTCCATCCGTCCCGGGAGTCCAGGCCTTCGGGTACGCGAAGACAGGAAAAGCCACCGGTTCAGTGACGTTCGCCAGGACTCGGTCAAAGGACCAGCCGCGGCCAAACTCTCCCCAGGGTTCCACCTGGGCATTGACGAGCCCGTAGCCAGCCAACTTGTTCTTTGTCCACTCGTTAGCGGCCTTCATGCCGGGCGAACCGGTGAGACGCGGACCGATGACGTCGGTCAGGTAGCTGAGGGTGTCCATGATCTCCGAGCGCTCGAGCCCTTCGGCACGGATCTTCGCCATCATCTCCAGATCCACTTTATCGACGGTGGCGACCTGGGCGCCAGCGGTAAGGCAGAAGATGAGCAGGGCCGCAACCGGGCCACTCGCCCGTCTAAAGTGACGATTCATTGAGATCCTCCACTAGAAATTAGTTCCTATCAATCAAATGCTCGCAGCAAATGCTGGCAGCAAATGCTGGCAGCAAATGCTGGCAGTGCTGGCCGCAGTGGGGCGTCGCAAACTCGAATACCCCGCGATTTGAATCAACGAACGTCGGGCGCCGAATGGCGCTACAGCCAAGACGCGCTTTTCCTGGACGCGGTTGCAGGAAGATATCGGCGAAAATACGCGGGGGAGCGGGGATTCTCCGCGATGATCAGCGGCGCGCCAGCCGCTCTGTAGATCTGGCTTCAACCCGCTCGGCCTCGATGAGTGGCTGCCCACGCTCCAGGTTAATCCGCCCCGACACGGCGACTCGATGGATGGGCGCATGGAGAAGTGCCCGGCGGTCCGACTTCTTCAGATTGACGAGCGAAACGCTGATCACGGCGCGACTGAGTTCATCGTAGAGATCGAGCGACCTCGAGTCGGCGGACAGGGAGAGGATTTCGGCGGTCAAGGTTACGCGTTGTCCGGAAAAGGATACGGGATTCCTGGTGATATCCTGCAGAGTGACTTCACGGTACTGCGGCGGCTGACTCTCGAGGCGCGCCGTCTGCGCGCCAATACTGCATGTCAAAAGGACGATTACAAACAAACAACGAACTGAAACCATGAGAACGCTCCTCAAAAAAGAAAACACGCGCGAACAGACACGTCACCACTTTCGCCGACAGCTGCTGCTCGCATAACAAACTAGTAATATTAGCGAACCTATGACCCAATGACAATAGGGCGCGGGCATGCCGGAGACGCGAGCCCCGAAGAGCGAGGTAAAGTCGGAGGCAGCCCCGGCAATTCCCAGTTGCCAGTCGCCAGTGGTCAGTCGCAGTTGCCAGTTGCGACTGACACCTGGCAAGTGCCTGTCAGCTTGCCCTCGGTTGCTGCTAGTGATTTAATCAATGCAGCCCCAGAAGACCAAGGAGGAGAAGTTGAAGAAGACTCTAGCGCTCGCGCTAATCGTTCTCTGCGTCGCGCCCATTGTATTGATTGCACAGAAGAAGCCAGCCGCAAAACCACGGCGAAGCGCCCCCGCGACCGCCGCTCCCACACCAATTCCGACCAATATGGTTGAGGCTGCAACAAAGGTCGCGGACCAGTTGAAACTCGTCTCGCGCTTCCTCTTCGTCTACGGCAAAGTAGCCAATGGTCTTGAGATTGCCGAAGATCAGGTAAAGCGTGGCGATACGACGCCAGCCCTCGCCGCGAGGAATCAGCAGATAAAGCAAAGCCTTGTCTCGAACATCAACGGGTTGAAGGCAGGGATCGACAAGGTCGCACTTGAATTCAAGAATAACGACCGTCTGCAGGTTCAGTACTTGAAACTTACTGGAGGCTCGGATGCCGTCGCAGATGCCGAACAATTCGCCCTGGCAGGGAAATATGACGA
>JBDTUW010000199.1:0-7143 GCA_040007555.1 Acidobacteriota bacterium
CACTCATTTGAACACAACCTGAAGGTTGATGAACTCTGGAACGCCCTCGGGCTCTTCCCTTCAACTGACCCTGACCACTGCTCACCGGCAACTGGCACCTGACAACTGACAACCGACAACTTTTTATGGAGAAACCTAACGATCTTGAGAGCGCGCGGCCAGTTACGCCCAGGGATGCGGCGGCGATGATACTTCTACGTTGTCCATCGGATGCGGAGGTGTTTTGGGTCAAACGCTCACTCGTGCTGGCCTTCATGGGTGGATGGCAGGCTTTTCCCGGAGGCGCGCGAAGCGCCGGCGACTTCGATGTACCGGTAGCTAATTGCGATACCGCTGAGGCCGCAACGATGAGAGTTTGTGCCGTCAGGGAGGCTTTTGAAGAGACCGGGTTGCTGATCGCGAATGGCATTGAGAGACTGAGCCGCGAGCGACTCTCGTTCCTCCGCGAAGAACTCGCCGCCGACCGTCTCGAGTTTTCCGCGATGCTCAAGGGCGAAGGACTCTCGATTGACGCGAATTTGCTGGCTGAGGCCCCGCGCTGGGTGACACCCGCTACGTCGCCAAGACGCTTCAACACCTTCTTCTATGTCGCCTGGGTGCCAGATTGCCTCGACGGACCGCAGCAGGCCCTGGTTATTCCCGGCGAGCTTGAAAGCGGTGAGTGGCTGCGCCCCGCGGCTGCACTGGAGGCGTGGAAACGCGGGGAAGTATTGATTGCGCCTCCGATCCTGCGACCCATCGAGGAGATGGTCAACGGAATAGAGGGCTTCAGCGACCGGCTGCGCGCAGCACTTGATGCCGAAGAGGACTCTCATTTCCGGTTGGAGTTCCGCTACGGGTTTGTCACCTGTCCCGTGCGCACTCCAACGCTGGCGCCGGCAACGCACACCAACTGCTATCTTATCGGCGGCGAAGAATTCGTCATCATCGACCCGGGGTCTCCATATGACGACGAGCAGAAAAAGCTCGATAACGTTATTTCTGAGATGCTCGCTGAAGGCCGAAGAGCGCGCGAGATTCTGATCACCCATTTACACCCTGACCATATTGGTGGAGTGAATTACCTCTCCCGGAAATTTGGAATTCCGGTCGCTGCTCACCCACTGACCGCAGAGGCACTTGCTCCGGGGATCCGAATAGACCGGCTGGTCGAGGACAACGAACTTATCGAGTTACCGGGTGGAAGTCGTGATCCAGAGCTCTACTGGAGGCTGCGAGCGCTTTGGTCTCCTGGTCACGCGCGGGGTCACTTGAGCTTTTATGAAGAGCGAACCGGCAGCCTGATCACGGGTGACTGTATTGTCGGGGTTGGCACGGTAGTGATTGCACCGCCTGAGGGCGATCTTTCGGACTACATGCGGTCACTCGAGAGGTATCTGAAGCTGCCGAAGCTGACGGCGATATTTCCGGCTCATGGCCCGGCGCTCGCCGACGCACGCGGCAAGGTCAAGGAGTACGTGGCGCATCGAAATCAGCGCGAGGCGAGCATTATCGAGGCGCTTTCCGATGGTGGCGGATCGACGATTCCTGAAATCGTCAAGCGGGTGTACACGGACGTGCCGGTTTCGAGACACCATCTCGCGGAGATGTCGGTTCTTGCGCATCTTCAGAAGCTTGAAGCTGATGGACGAGTGCGAAGGGATGATGCGTCGTTTGCGTTGGTTTGAGCCGGGGTCTGACCGCGAGGACATGAAAGGGGCGAATGCGGGCTGCGTTGCAGCGCTTGCGGTACGAAGGCCATAAGGCTAAAATCGTTTTTCCTTGGTGTGTATGTCGCATTAACCGGGGAGAAGACGACTTGTTCTTTGTTCGACAATCAACGCGTGGCGATTTACGGCGACTTGCTCCACCAAAAAAAACTGCTAAAGAGTCGTAGGGAATTCGTCTTCAATTTGGCATTGGATCAGGACCTCGCGTTGTTTTTGACGCGAGGTTTTCGTTTTTTTTCGGCATCTCGCGCCCGAAGCTGACTATTCATGAGCAACTTTCGTGAGTTTATCCAGGGAGATCGCGTGCGCGTCTTTGATGGCGCGATGGGGACGATGCTCTATTCAAAGGGTGTCTATATCAATCGCTGCTTTGATGAGCTGAACCTCTCGGGTCCCGAGATCGTGCAGGGGATTCACCGTGAGTACATCAAGGCTGGGGCTGAGATCATTGAGACCAACACCTACGGCGCATCGCGGCTGAAACTGGCACATTATGGCCTTGACGATCGCCATACCGAGATTAACGTGTCGGCTGCAAGGATTGCGCGCAAGGCCGCCGAGACAGCCAATCATGACGTCTATGTCGCTGGCGCCATTTCGCCCCTCGGTGTTCGGATCGAGCCATACGGACCGACCTCGATGGAGGAGGCGAGGGAAGTGTTCCGGGCGCAGGCGGAGGCACTGCTCACGGGAGGTGTCGACTGCTTTGTGCTCGAGACGTTCCAGGATCTGGAGGAGATTCATCAGGCCATTCGCGCGATCAGGGAGCTGTGTGATCTGGTCATTTTTGCACAGGTGACGATCAGCGATCAGGGCGAGACGGCGTATGGTACGGCGCCGGAGGTATTCACTCCGCAACTCGATAAATGGCTTGGTCTGGAAGGCGCGGATGTCATCGGGCTCAATTGTTCAGTGGGTCCGCAGATCATTCTCTCTGCAATCGAGCGGATGCGCCCACTGACGTCCAGGCGGCTTTCCGCGCAACCAAACGCCGGGATGCCCCGCGATGTTCAGGGCCGGCAAATATACATGTGCTCGCCCGAATACATGGCGAAGTATGCCAAGCGACTGATCAGTTCCGGGGTGAAGTTCATCGGTGGGTGCTGCGGCACTACACCGGAACACATCAAGCTTATCGTAGACGCCGTCCGGGCACTGAGTCCGGGTCGCAGCACGGTGAGCGCGATTAGTGTCGGTGACCAAAGTGTCAGGGTCGATCCGGTACCGTTTGCCGAGCGGTCGCGTTTCGCGAAGAGAATCGCCGAAGGCAGTTTTGTCACGAGTGTCGAGATCGTTCCGCCCAAGGGTTGTGACGCGTCCAGGATGATCGAGGGTGTCCGGGCGCTGAAGGAAGCCGGCGTCGACGCCGTCAACGTTCCAGATGGCCCACGCGCGCAGTCGCGCATGGGGGCGCTGGCGGTATCGCTGATTATCGAGCAACAGGTTGGTATTGAGGCAGTCACTCATTATGCCTGCCGGGATCGAAACCTGCTTGGCATGCAGTCTGACCTGCTTGGCGCCGCCGCGCTGGGGCTTCACAACTTCCTATTGGTGACGGGGGATCCCCCAAAGATGGGGCCTTACCCGGACGCGACAGCGGTGTTTGATATTGACGCGATCGGGCTCACCAATATGGTCAACCGGCTTAATCATGGTCTCGATCCTGGCGGCAATCCGATTGGGCGTCCGACTTCTTTCGTCATCGGAGTGGGAGTCAATCCTGGCGCGATTGATCTCGATCACGAGATTCGGCGCTTTGAGTGGAAGGTTGATGCTGGTGCGGAGTTTGCGATCACACAGCCGGTCTTTGACCCCGAGCAGTTGAAGCAGTTTCTCAAACGGATAGCGCATTGCCGGATACCGATCATTCCGGGCATCTGGCCGTTGGTCAGTTATCGAAACGCCGAGTTCCTCAACAATGAAGTTCCGGGCGTGTCGGTTCCGCCGAGCGTGCTCGAACGGATGCGGCAGGCGGGTGATGGCGCGGCGGCTCTCAGGGAAGGGCTGAAGATTGCCCAGGAGATGCTCGAGGAAGTGCGACCCTACGTCCAGGGAGTCCAGGTTTCCGCGCCGTTTGGCAGGATACCGCACGCGCTCGAGGTGTTTCAGGTGTTGGTTTAATAGGCAGTATGAACAGTAAAACCAAGACGGAAGAGAAACTTAAGGATCTACTGCGGCGTCGAATCGTGATCATTGACGGCGCCATGGGCACGATGATCCAGCGACATCGGCTGGAAGAGCCTGCTTATCGCGGCACGCGCTTTGTCGATTGGGGGCACGATCTGAAAGGGAACTTCGATGTTCTTTCGCTGACTCAGCCCCAGATCGTTGCTGAGATACACCGCCAGTACCTGGAGGCCGGCGCCGATATCATCGAGACCAACACATTTAACGCGCAGGCTCTTTCGCTTTCCGACTACGGACTCGAGGGCCTTGCCTACGAAATCAACCATGCATCGGCGATGGTAGCTCGCGGAGTCGCGGAGCAGTTCCGAAAGGAGCACCCGGATCGGGAGTGCTTTGTCGCAGGAGCGCTCGGACCGACAAACAGGACGGCCTCGCTCTCACCGGATGTCAACAATCCCGCATTTCGCGCTGTGTCCTTCGATGAGATTGTTGCGGCCTACTACGATCAGGTTCGCGGGCTCGTGGAGGGTGGCGTCGACCTGCTGCTGGTCGAGACTGTTTTTGACACGCTCAACTCAAAGGCAGCGCTGTTTGCGATCGAGAAGTATTTTGAGCTGATCGGACGGCGATTGCCGTTGATGGTCTCTTTTACGATCACGGATCTGAGCGGGCGGACGCTCTCGGGCCAAACTGTCGAGGCGTATTGGAACTCCGTTTCGCACATGGACCTGGTGAGCATCGGTATTAACTGCGCGCTCGGGCCGAAGGAGATGAGGCCATTTATCGAAGAGCTTGCGGCAAAGGTACCGATCTATGTCAGTTGCTACCCGAATGCCGGCTTACCCGATCCGCTGTCGCCTACCGGATTCCCCGAAACCCCGGAGACGATGAGCCCACAGTTGAAGGAATGGGCCGAACTTGGCTGGCTAAACCTGGTCGGGGGTTGCTGCGGGACGACGCCTGATCACATTCGCGCGATCGCAGAATCCGTTCGCGAGGTTGCTCCACGCATTCCTGAGCAGATCGAGCCCTATCTGCGACTGAGCGGGCTTGAGGCAGTGACTGTTCGTCCCGAGAGCAACTTTATCAACATTGGCGAGCGGACCAATGTCACAGGTTCGCCGCGTTTCTCGAAGTTGATCCTTTCAGGAGAGTACGAGCCGGCGCTCGCAATCGCCCGTCATCAGGTTGAGAACGGCGCGCAGCTGATCGACATCAACATGGACGAGGGCATGCTCGATTCTGAGCAGGCGATGACGCACTTTCTCCATCTGATTGGCTCCGAACCGGACATCGCACGCGTTCCGATCGTCGTGGATAGTTCCAGGTGGTCGGTGATTGAGGCCGGCCTGAAGTGCGTTCAGGGGAAGGGAATCGTCAACTCGATCAGCCTCAAGGAAGGCGAGGAGAAGTTCCTTTCCCAGGCTCGTCTCGTCCGTCGTTATGGCGCTGCGGTTATCGTCATGGCTTTCGATGAGCAGGGACAGGCTGACTCGTTCGAGCGGAAAACAGAGATCTGCGCCCGTGCGTACCGCTTGCTCACCGAGAAGGTGGGTTTTCCTCCGCAAGACATCATCTTCGATCCGAATATCCTGACGGTGGCCACCGGGATCGAAGAGCACAACGATTACGCGGTCGCTTTTATCAGGGCCACTCGATGGATCAAGGAGAACCTGCCACTGGCCAAGGTGAGTGGAGGCGTCAGCAACATTTCGTTCTCGTTTCGCGGCAATAATGTGGTTCGCGAAGCGATGCATTCGGCGTTCCTCTATCACGCGATCCGGGCCGGGCTTGATATGGGCATCGTCAACGCCGGTCAGCTCGCCGTCTATGACGAGATTCCAAAGGACCTGCTGGAGCTTGTCGAGGACGTGATTCTCAACCGCCGCGCCGACAGCACGGAGCGATTGGTATTCTTTGCGGAGTCCGTTAAGCAAATCGGGAAGGTTGAAGCGAAGGCCGATGAGTGGCGCGAGGGCACCGTCGATGAACGGCTCTCCCATGCGCTCGTCAAGGGCATCGTCGACTTTATCGAGCAGGATACCGAGGAGGCGAGACAGCTGCACGGACGTCCGATCTCAGTCATCGAGGGGCCCTTGATGGCAGGGATGAACGTTGTCGGGGACCTGTTCGGATCGGGGAAGATGTTTCTGCCCCAGGTTGTCAAAAGCGCGAGGGTCATGAAGAAGGCCGTCGCTTATCTCCTTCCATACCTCGAAGCGGAAAAGGAAGCGTCGGGAAGCAAACAGGTGCAGGGAAAGGTGCTGCTTGCCACCGTCAAGGGTGACGTTCACGATATCGGTAAGAACATCGTCGGTGTCGTTCTCGGGTGCAATAACTACGAAGTAATCGATCTTGGCGTCATGGTATCTGCCGAGAAGATTCTGACGGCGGCGCGCGAGCGTGACGTCGACATCGTCGGGTTAAGTGGACTGATTACGCCCTCACTGGATGAAATGGTGCACGTCGCTCGCGAGTTACAGCGCCAGGGCTTCACCGTGCCACTGCTTATCGGCGGTGCGACCACCAGCCGCGTCCATACCGCGGTCAAGATTGCAGAGCACTATGAACCTCCAGTCATTCACGTGGTTGATGCCTCAAGAGCGGTGGGTGTTGTCAGCAACCTGCTCAACCCGGAACAAAAGCCGCGCTTCGCATTTGACAATCAGAACCAGCAGCTCGCGGATCGCGAACGCTATCGGACGAGTCAGAATGATCGGACGCTGCTCTCTCTCGATGTGGCTCGCAGCCGTCGACCACAGTTTGAGTGGCGCGCAGAAGACATTTCCACTCCCGAGTTCACCGGTGTCAGGGTACTCGAGGCCTTTCCGCTGGAAGAGATCGTCCCTTACATCGATTGGACGCCTCTTTTCAGCACTTGGGAGTTAAAGGGGAGCTATCCGAAGATTCTCGATGACCCGACATTGGGTCCGCGTGCCGCTGAGTTGCTTGCGGATGCGCAAGGGCTTCTTGAAGAGATTGTCAGCAACCGATTACTTGCGGCCAATGCGGTCTACGGGTTATTTCCAGCGGCAAGCGTTGGGGATGATATTGAAGTCTACTCTGACCCTGCACGCGCGAAAGTGAGCCACGTCTTTCACACTCTCAGACAGCAGAACGATAAAGGGGAACGACAACCGCACTATGCGCTGGCGGACTTCATCGCCCCGAAGGAAACGGGACTTGAGGACTTTATCGGGGCGTTTGCAGTGACGACAGGCATTGGCCTGGAAGCATTGTGCGCGCGCTTTGAGCGCGACCATGACGATTACAACTCAATTATGGCGAAAGCGCTTGCCGATCGTCT
>JBDTUW010000200.1:0-7140 GCA_040007555.1 Acidobacteriota bacterium
CGATGGCTCATCTCGAGAACTGACATCCCGGCTCCAGGATAGTTGACGAGGTCCTCACGGGCGCGTTCGAGGACCGTGAGAGGCAGGACAGCGGGGCCGGCACTAAAGTTAAAAACACGTTCAGTCATGAATAGTCTCCCGATGATAACCAGATCTGGTGAGGCGATTTGATGAAGGTATCAAGCTCCGCGATTCCGCTGCGAAGGGCAGAGCGGTCTTCAGAGAGTAAGCAGATTGACCTCGATAATGTCAGGGTTGCCGGACTGGATTCGCTGCAACGTCTCCGGGAGGAGCGGCTGGTCGAGCGCAATCCGCGCGATCGCTGCTTCAGCTCCAGCAAAAACAACATTCTCCATCTCCTGAACGTTGATCTCGGCCGCTTTGATTCCGTCCAGTATGTGTGCCAGAACGCCCGGGCGGTCTCGATGACGCACGACCAGCAGGTGGGTCGCCGGCGTTGTCTCGGCGAGGTTGACGACATTTGGAACCTTGCCGCTCTCCTTGAACGTGCGAATAATGCGCACTGTTTCCGCTGCGATCGCTTCCTGCGCCTGTTCGGTGGACGCGCCAATGTGATGCGTTCCATAGACCCCCGGGAGACTCACAATCGGGTCGGAGAACTCACCGGTTGCCCCTGCTGGCTCGTCCGCAAAAACGTCGAGGCCTGCGCGAATACCCTTATGTTTGATCGCGTTCGAAAGTGCGATGTGATCGACGATCTCCCCGCGTGATGTGTTGATGAAGTATGCGCCCGGCTGCAGTGCATCGAATATGTCAGCATTGACGATCCCGCGCGTTTCCGGCGTCAGGCCGACATGAACGCTGAGAATATCGCACTCATTGGCGACCTCAATGATCGTTTGACGGAACGCAATACCCAACTCCGCGGCGGTCTCCGGCGTCAAGCTACGACTCCAGCCAATGACTTTCATCTCGAACGCTTGCGCGCGGGCGATCATTTCGCTGCCGATTTGGCCGAGTCCGATGAGCCCGAGCGTCCGACCCGCGAGGCCTCTCGCCTTACTGTACTCTTTCTTGTTCCAGATCCCGCTCCGCAGGTCGACGACGTTGTCCGGGATGCGCCTGTCGAGAGCCATGATCAAACCAAAAGCGAGTTCCGCCACCGCAATCGCGTTTTTCCCCGGGCAGTTTGAGACGAATATCCCCAGACGGGACGCGGCGCGGACATCGATCGTGTTGTAGCCGGCACCGGCGCGAACTACGAGGCTGAGTCGGCCAGCGGCCAGATGCGCTTCAGTGACCTTTGTTGATCGGACGACGAGAACCTCGGCAAGGGAGTCCCTGATTGCGCTCACCAGGCTTTCATCCTTCAGTTCGGAGTCGTAGATCACCTCACAACCAATTGTCGTGAGCGCGTCGATTCCACTTGCTTCGAACTTGTCAGCGATCAGGACTTTCATAGAACGCCGTGCACTGCTGGATCGGGAGTTGCCATATCTGGCAGATTGTTTGCATCGTCGATGAGTCGATCCTAGATCAGGTGACTCAATAGTCCATCTCGCAGCTTGGGCTCGAACCAGGTTGATTTGGGAGGCATGATTTCACCAGCGTCGGAGATTTGCATCAAGTCCTCGACGGTCGTCGGGAAGAGCGAGAAGGCGGCGACGGCGGTCCCGTTGTTGACGAGGCGCTCGAGCTCTTCGGTCCCGCGAATGCCCCCGACGAAATCGATGCGTTGGTCGGTGCGCAGGTCCTCAATCTCGAGGGTTGGGGCGAGCAGCTTGTCCTGAAGGATACTGACATCAAGACCATCGATGATCCGAATGGGTTTGGTTACTTCCTTGCGCAGCCGGAGGCCAAACCAGCGGCCATTTATGTACAGCGACATCAATCCGCGCGCTGGTGGCGTCGGGTCTGCATCACTGGTGATTTCAAATTCCACCTCGACTCGTGTCAGAAACTCCTCGGGCGACATGCCATTGAGCGACTTGATGGTGCGGTTATACGGAAGAATTCGCACCTCATCTGCCGGGAAGAGGACGCACTGAAAAAAGTTGTACTCCTCGTTGCCCGTATGATCCTTGTTCTGCGCCCGCAACACCTCGCGCGCGCGGCTCGCACTCCTGGCGCGATGATGCCCATCAGCGATGTAAAGGTACGGCACCTCGGAGAACGTCGACGAAAGCGCCTCGTTGCTGTCCAACGGAACCGTCCAGACAGTGTGTTGCACTCCGTCCGGGGCGGTGAAATCGAAGAGCGGCCCCCCTTTAGTGGCCTCTGCTGCCAATACATTGAGAATCGAGTGCGGGCGATAGGTCAGGAACACCGGTCCAGTCTGTGCTCGCAGCGTCAGGATGTGACGCGTCCGGTCATCCTCCTTGTCCTTGCGCGTGCGCTCGTGCTTTCGGATAAGGTCGCTGTCATATTCGTCCAGCGAACAGGAGGCGACCATACCAGTCTGCTGGTGATCGCCCATTTTCAAACGGTAGAAGTAGTAGGTCGCGTCGTCCTCGATTGTCAAAGGCGCTTCGGCCGTGAGGTTGTCGAAATTCTTCGCTGCCTTGTGGTAAACCTCATCGGAATAGGGTGGGGTGTCCGGTGGCAAGTCGATCTCCGGACGAGATACGTGAAGAAAGCTGAGAGGATTGCCGGCAGCGAGCGAGCGTGCCTCCTCTGTATTGACCACATCGTAGGGAACGGCTGCGACGTTCGCTGCCTGGTCCGGGAAAGGGCGCAACGCGCGGAAGGGTCTGACGATCGACACTCAATCTCTCCTTTAGTTATTTCTTCAGAGCCGCCTCGATCGCAAGTGTGACATCACCGCGATCGATAATCCCATATCGGACGAAGGTGAGCTTGCCCTGCCGATCGTAAATGAACGTTGCCGGCAGCGCTCCTTCCCATTTCTTGTCGATGAGGTCGATCATGATCTGCGGATCTTCGACGTCCTGCACGAAAATGTCGAACCGAACCTTCATCTCAGTGACGAACGGGACCACCTTCGATTCAAGGTCGCTGACTTCATCTGCGCTGATACCGACCACTCGGAGTCCTTTGGCTCGATACTTCTCATCGAAGGCGACAAACTCCGGAAATTCGGCGACGCACGGGCTGCACCAGGTGGCCCAGAAGTTGATCAAGAGAACCTTGCCCCTACCCTCTTCGAGAAGTTTGGTGAAGCCTGCCGGCTTGAGCAGTTCGACCTTGCCCAAACTGCCAGCTTTCCCGGCAGTGATTGGCGAGACGGCAGCCTTGCTTCGGACAATAGGGCAGCCGAACGCCTTGGTCTCGGGTACTGAGACCGCCTTTCCCGCAAGCAACTCGTCGAGTGCTTCATTGAGGTCGCGCCGGCGTACCCCCGCGAGGTTCCGCGAATTGTCTATCCGGCCGTGATAACGCAGCAACCCTTTTGCGTCGACGATGTAGACCTCAGGGGTCCGCACGGCCCCGTATGCGTTCGCGACCTTGCCAGTCACATCCTTCAGTATGGGAAAAGAGAATCCATTTGACTTCGAGTGCGTTCGGATCAATTTGCCGGGTTCATCGCTGTTGGCATTGATCGCGAGGAACGCTATCCCACGATCCCCATATGCCTTTGTCACCGCCTGGATGCGGCTGTTGTAGTCATTCGACACCGGGCATTTTGCTGAGAGAAAGGTGACCACCGCGATGCGCCCGCGATAATCAGCGAGGGAGTGAGTGCGGCCATTCAGATCCTGGAGCGTAAAAGCCGGCGCAGGTCCGTCAATCGCCGCGGTTGCATTCTCCATCGCGGTGACTTGGATCGATCTGTTCCCAGACAGGGCCAGAAACACGAAAGTAGTTGCAATCAGTAGGACACGTTTCATAGTAGAACCCTCAAATGGATCGTCTCTCTCTCTCCGACCCGCTGTCGTCATGCGCGTCAAACTGCGCCGCGTTAAAGCTTCTCCGCCACTGATTTCGCCTGGAGGAAAAGACCGAGGTAGTCTCTTCCACCGGCTTTTGAATCAGTTCCTGACATATTGAATCCACCAAAGGGGTGAACGTCAACCAGCGCGCCCGTGCATTTGCGGTTGATATAGAGGTTTCCGACGTGAAAGTCGCGACGCGCTCGTTCGATACGCGTGCGGTCACTGGAGAAAATCGCACCAGTGAGACCGTATATGGTGTTGTTCGCGATCGCCAGTGCGTCATCAAAATCCCGGGCCCTGATCACGGCCAGCACCGGCCCGAAGACTTCTTCCTGCGCGAGCCGCGCATTTGGCGCAACGTCTGCCACCACGGTTGGAGAAACAAAAAATCCGGATTCCGACATCGCGTGAGGCTCACCACCGGCGACGATGCGTCCTTCCCGTCTTCCGATCTCAACGTAATTACTGACCTTCGTAAAGGCTCTCTCTGATGACACCGGTCCCGTGTAATTGGACGGGTCCTTTACTGGACCAACGCGAAGCGAATGAGCGGCGTGAGAGACTTTCTCGAGAATCCGGTCATAAACAGAGTCAACGATCACCGCGCGTGAGCAGGCAGAACATTTCTGGCCGGAGAAACCGAACGCGGAGGCGACGATCGCACTTGCCGCATCGTCAAGATCGGCGGTTTCATCAACAACGATCGTATTCTTCCCGCCCATTTCCGCGACGACCCGTTTGATCCATGTCTGGCCATCCCGCGGCTTTGCTGCAAGCTCATTGATACGCAAGCCGACCGCCATCGAACCCGTAAAGGAGATGAATCGCGTCTTTGGGTGCTCCACCAGATACTCGCCGACAGTCGGGCCATCAGCGGGCAGGAAATTGATAACGCCGGGTGGAAGCGAGACTTGCTCCATCAACTCGACAAATTTCGCTGCAATCACCGGGCTGTCATCGGAGGGCTTCAAAACCACCGTGTTGCCCGCGACGATAGCCGCCGTCGCCATGCCAACCAGAATTGCCAGCGGGAAATTCCACGGCGAAATAACGATCCCCACGCCCAGCGGGATGTAGCTAACCTCATTGATCTCATCCTTGAGCGGGGATTGGGTCAACGGCTGTGGCGCGTCATAGCGAAGGGCCTGGCGCGCATAAAATTCCATGAAATCTATCGCTTCGGCTGTATCGGCTTCAGCCTCAGCCCAGGACTTGCCGACCTCAAGGACCAGCCAGGCGTTAAATTCAAACCTACGGCGACGCATTTCTGCGGATGCTTTGAGGAGATAGCTTGCGCGTTGCTCGGCAGAGACATCCTTCCAGGTTGCGAAAGCCTGCCAGGCGGCGTCAATGGCCTGATCGGCATGCTCTCGCGTCGCGTGGTGAACCTGTCCCACCACCTGGTCAAACTGCGAAGGGTTGTTCGACTCGATCAGGTCGCCTGTTTCGATGCGCTTCCCGCCAATGACCAGAGGATATGTCTCGCCAAGCTGCGCTTCGACGCGTCTGATCGCGAAAAGCATGTCGTGCGCGTTTTGCTCATCACCGAAGTCGGTAAAAGGCTCATTTCTGAATGGCGGAAGATTGATCATAGAGCGCGCAGTTGTCCCTCTGTCGAGTCTAAGAAAAGACGATCATTGTAGCTGACAGCGTCGTAATCCGCCAACGGCGGAGCAGTTGCAGTCGCCAGCTGCCAGTTGTCAGTTGTCAGGTATCGTGTTGGAGGGTTTGTTGTCGCGGCTTGGCCTCGTAGCGCAATTTGCCCAAAATTGCGCTGGTTGCGACTGCGCAGGAGCCAGGCGGCAGAGAAGGTGTGAGGAATGAGTGGCGATCGAAGCACTTGAGGTCGACGGTGAATGCTCAGGAATTGGGGGAGCCGCTTGTATTTGAGGCAAGCTCGACCAGTGTTGCGCCGAGGCCGCCAGCTTCAGGTGGCGCATCTTGAAAGGAGGCCACAAAATCACTGCGCGCGAGAATGCCCCGTACGATCTCGCGCTGCACCCCAATACCCTTTCCGTGAATGATCCTGAGAAAGCGCATCTCCTGGAGATTGGCTTGGAAAAGATACTCTTCGACGACCAGCCTCACTTCGCGCGGCTGCACGCTGTGAAGGTCAAGAACATCCTTGATCTCAAGGATAACCGGGTCCGGAAAAGGATCCCCGGCGTCCTGATCCTCGATTTGCTCCGTCTCCGGACGTCGCCAGAGTTGACGTAGCCGTTCAATCAGCGACATCGCCTCTCCCCCAGGGAAGCAAAGGAAACCAGATTTCCAGGATTTCAATGTACCTGAAGATCATCTCTCCGATCCTCTGGGATCAAGGATTGGCATGAAACGGTTCGGTCAGCGTAGCGCGATTTGCCTAAATTACGCCCGCGTCTGATCGGCAGTTGGCGAATTGGAGGGCACCGCAATTTCAGGCAAATCGCGCTCCGTGGTGGTACCGCTTCCAGGTCTTGTTTCCAGGTCGTCGGCGAAAAAGGTGCTCTCTTGAAAGATTTGACTATTCCGCCATGGCGTCTTCAACGGCCTTGCGCAATTGAGGCGCGCTGACCTGGATATTGAATCCGACAAGGTGTTTCTTGACCTTCCCATCCTTGCCAATGACGAGTGTCTGTGGGATCGCGCCGCGGCCTTGCATGACATCCATGGCGATGTCGCGATTTGCCCAGCCAATCGGATAGTTGATCTTGAACTGTTTAACAAAGTTCTTGACGGCTTCGGAATCTGTTGCCTTGTCCTCAGTGGTCAGACCCAGCACCTCGAGACCCTTGCCCTTAAACTCCTTAGCCAGGTCCTTGAGATATGGAATCTCGATCCGGCAGGGACCGCACCACGTCGCCCAGAGGTCGACCACCAGTACCTTGCCGGCATAATCCGAAAGGCGTACCGGGTCGCCGGCGATTAGTTCGATGGTCGAGTCCATGGCTTCTGGGCGCAATGCCGTCAATGGGCCTGGTCGGCTCGGTGGACGAACAGTGGTTGGCTTGGTCGAAGCGACCGGACTTACGGTTGCGGTCCGGAAGAGCGTTGACGCAACGAGCGCGAGCAGGATAACGACGGCACCAGTCATCCCGATACGGGTCGGTGTCCAGAATCTCGTCGCCGGCTGCACTCCTCTGTTCTTACCCTTAGAAGCCATAAACCACAGTCCTTCCACATTCAGTCGACATCGCACATTGCTGAATGACAGGTAGCATATCCTGAGCCGCTAGCACGGGCAAGAGCAGGGATCAGGGGGCAGGGATCAGTGGCGATCAGGGGGGGCAGGCATTACCGTTCGTAG
>JBDTUW010000201.1:0-7137 GCA_040007555.1 Acidobacteriota bacterium
TATTCGATCCTGCCGATCTTGATTGGTGATGGGATCCCATTCTTCGAGAAGCTCGGCAGAGAGACATCGCGCTTCATCTGGCGGAGGTCAAGGCCTACAAGAGCGGCATGGTGGTGCTTCGTTACGAGGTGCGGGGACATCGCGGCGACTCACGGAACGCCTAACAAAAGCATGCGGCGGACGTCGCTGCGCGCGGCCGCTGATGCTGAACGTTGGCCCGCTTGACTACTGAATGATCACGAAGTCGGAAGTAATGTCACTGCTACGTGAAGCATGCCCCGGTTTCCAGGCGACGTGGCAGGCGCATTTGGATTGGTGGAACGGTGAAGAACCAGGTGTACGCCGATGGGGCGGCGTTCGCGCTTTATCTTGTTGACTTATTCGAGAGCGGTCAGACCTCTGAGTTTCCGAAGGCGTTCGCCACCATCGAGAGAATCCTAAGGGAGATCAGGATTAGGGTGACATTGCCGCGATTGGTGTTATCGAGAGTCTTCAGACGATCAGATCAAATCATTCTTGTGGAGAAGGTGTCTTCATCCAGTGGTTGGGCCCTACCTCGAGTCAAGTATGGGCGGAGATTGAGAGAATATGGGACGGCAAGCATAGCCTGATGGATGTCCTCCGCGCCTGGAGAGCAACCAGTCAAAAGCATTGGTGGCAGTTTTGGAAATAGCGGACAGTGTTTTTCTGCGGCGCTGCCCCAACAAAACGTTGCAGTCGGCAATCCGCGCGCGTGAGGCTTATTCTGTGCCTATGCATTTTGCTCGCGCGGCTTGCGACTGAACGTTGAGCCGTTGGGCCGGCAAGGACAAGCATCGGTGATGGACAGCCCTCTTGGGGGTCGAGCCGATTGGTGTTCGGTTCAGCCTCCTGAGTCTTCAACCGAGGAGGTCGGATAGTGAACTGCGAATCCGGTACCGTCAATCTCGAATCTCGCACGTCGCACCCGGGCGTCGGGCTGTCGGTTGTGGGCCTGCTGCTGGTGGTGTGTTGTACGTCCGTCCTGGCACAGGACCGGCTGCAGAGCGGCGACTTCTTGCGCCTGCGTTCGATCGGTGCCGTCAAGTTCTCGCCGGATGGTTCGAAGATCGCCTACAGCGTCACCAGTAATGACCTCACAGGCGTCCCGTACTCGCAGCTCTGGCTCGTCGATGTGGCCACGGGTCAGTCGACGCGCGTCGGCGAGGAGACCAGCCGGGGAAGCCAGCCTGTGTGGTCACCGGACGGGCACTCGATCGCGTACATGGGAAGTACGGGGGGCAAGTCCGGTCTCATTGTCGCGCGCGGCGACGGGACATCGCCGGCCTGGGTGGCCGACGTGGCCGGGACCAACAGCAGCGCCCTGACGAACACCGGCAGCACCCTTGCCTGGTCGCCCGACTCGAAGTCCATCGCGTACGTGCATGCGACGGCCGGACCCGAGACGAAGAACGCCACGGGCGACCCGATGGTGATCACGCGCTTCCTCTACAAGCCCACGCTATCGGAAGGCAACACGCGGTTCAACGACAACCGCCGCCTCCACATCTTCCTGCTCGACGTCGCGACCGGTCGCTCGCGCCAGTTGACCGACGGCGTGAGCGACGAGCACTCGCTGGACTGGTCGCCCAGGGGCGACGAGATAGTATTCGTGTCGAACCGCGAGCCCGACGCGGACCAATTCTTCAACAACGATCTCTTCACCGTGCGGGTGGCCGACGGGACGATCCGGCGCCTCACCACGACCGAGAATGCCGAGTACCGGCCCGTGTGGTCGCCCGATGGGCGGACCATCGCGTACGAGGGGACGAGGCGCGGCCTTACCGACCTCGAGACGACGATGGAGGACACCCACGTGTGGGTGCTGGATGCCGATGGAGGCAACCGGCGAGAGGTGGGGAGTGGGATCGATAACCGACAAGGGCCGCCAACCTGGGCACCGGACGGCAAGTCGCTATTCTTCACGGTACAGGAGCGCGGGACCGTGAAGCTCTATCGGCTGCCGATCGCCGGCGGCGCTGCTCAGGCCGTCGTGGCGGAGCGCGGATCGGTGGGACAGTTCGACGTGGCGGGTGACCGGCTCGCGTATTCGTTCGCGACCACGCGCGATCTGCCGCAGCTCTATCTCGGGACCGGCACGGCGCGAAAGCCGCTGACGAATCTCAATGCTGCGGTGCTGGGCCGGAAGACGATAGCCGACGTCGAGCCCTTCAGCTTCGTCAGCAACGACAACAAGTTCAACGTCGAAGCCTTTCTCACCAAACCGGTCGGGATGACTGGTACGTCCAGGCATCCGCTCATCGTGATGATTCACGGTGGGCCGCACGGTCAACAGGGCCCCGCGTTCAACTTTCAGAGCCAGGTGTACGCCGCGCGCGGCTGGGCCACCCTCATGGTGAACTATCGCGGTTCGACTGGTTACGGCCAGGCCTTCACCGACGCGGTGTTTCGTGATCAGAACGGTGACGAGGCGCAGGACGTTCTGTATGGCGTCAACGCGGCAATCCGCCGCAACCTCTGGATCGATCGTGATCGGCTGGGGATCGAGGGCGGCAGCTATGGCGGCCAGCTCACGGCGTGGCTCATCACCCAGACGCACATCTTCAAGGCAGCGATTCCCAACCGCGCCATCATCAACCTGGTGAGCTACAACTACATGACCTACTACAATCAGTACGAGCAGATGGAGTTCGGGTTGAGGCCGCACCAGGCGGACCTGATGGACGAACTCTGGAAGCGCTCCCCGCTCCGCTACGTGGCACAGGTCAAGACGCCCACGATGCTGATCCACGGCGAGAACGACAACGACGTCCCGATTGCGGAGGCCGAGCAGTTCTACATTGCGCTCAAGGATGTGGGAGTCGAGACCGTGATGCTGCGCTATCCGCGCGAAGGCCACGGTTTGCGTGAGCCGAAGCACGTGGTGGACAGCATCGATCGATCGATTGCCTGGTACGAGCAGCACTTTCCCGTACAAGCTCGTTAGGCATTCATCTTGGCGTTGCCGTCGCTTCAGTCCAGGACTTCGTCGAGAGAGCCACAGTGGTTGCTTGGTTGCGACAGTCCGGAAGGGATTCGCAAGTGCAGCCCAATCTCCAAATGGAGCCGTCGCGCCAGCCGCCCCTTTCGATCATATCGCGGCGGCGCGCGGCTCATTTTTATTCCTTAACCGCCTCGTCCTGACTCTTGATGGGCCGCGTTTCGAATGGGATGTGCGGTAGTCCCGAGGAATGCCCCGAACTCCGCGTGCACCGGGGCCGCCTTTGGGTTGCCTTGTGAGCGCCACCGACGGCGGCGTCTTCCTGATAGAGACCGAGCGCCATGTGGACCGTCTCAAACGGAATTCGCTTCGGGCTCGGTTTCCCACGCCGTCGATCCAACAATTCGTCGTACCCGAACTTTGATACCGCTCCTTCCATCGCCTCATCTGACGAGGACTGACACCGATTATCTCCGCTGCCAGTCACCAGGTCAGCGTCTTCGCACCGATGGTTGTTGGCTCGCAGGTTTGACCCTCCTTCAGTCGATCGGGTATCTTCATAACGTTGTCGGACCCTTCGCGCTCACGCTCATCAATCTATTTCGATCGCTCATCCGGAGTCCCCTCGGAGAACACATGACCAGAAAGCACCTTATCCCTGAATCATTCCTTCTCGTAGTTCTAATGGCGGGAATGGGAATGTGGGTTGGCAGGGCCCAGGGTATCGGCGGCGATTCCGCCACCGTCCGCGACCAGGAGATCGCGCGTCTGGTCGAGAGCATGCGCGGCGCATTGGTAACGCAGCGCCGTGATTTTCATATGCACCCCGAACTCTCAAACCGAGAGGAAAGAACATCGCGGGTGGTCGCTGAACGCCTGCGCGCTCTTGGCCTTGACGAGGTGAAGACCGGTGTCGGTAAGTATGGCGTGGTCGCAATCCTAAAGGGTGGGCGTCCTGGACCAGTCGTGGCGATTCGCGCGGATATGGATGGCCTTCCCATTGAAGAGACATTGCAGATTCCCTACAAATCCCTCAATCCGGGAGTCAAACATGCGTGTGGTCACGACCTGCACATGACGATCTTGCTTGGCGTTGCCGAGGTTCTGAGCAAGCGTCGCAGCGGAATCTCCGGTACAGTGAAGTTTATCTTCCAGCCAGCGGAGGAGGGAGCACCGGCCGGCGAGGAGGGTGGCGCCGGACTGATGATCAAGGAAGGCGTCCTTGAGAACCCGCGACCGGCGGCGATCTTTGGTTTGCATGTCATGCCCAATATTGAGGTCGGGCAGATCGGCTACAATTCCGGCCCGGCGATGGCATCGTCCGACAGATTTGCGATTACCATCAGGGGAAAAAAGGTTCACGGTGCATACCCGCACGACGGAATCGATACGGTGGTCGTCGCGTCCGAATGCATCACTGCGCTGCAGACCATCCGCAGCCGCCGGATCAACACGATGGAGCCCCTCGTCCTCACCATCGGCAGCATTCATGGAGGCAACCGTTTCAACATCATTGCGGATGAAGTCAGGCTCGAAGGCACGATGCGGACACTCAATGAGGACGTTCGGCAGCGTGCGCAGGAGATGGTCAGGGAAACGCTCGCCGGTATTACATCCGCTTACGGTGCGAAGTTCGAGGTTCAGTGGGGCGACAATAATCCGGTCACCTACAACGACCCGGCGCTGGTTGATTCAACGTTGCCTTCAATGCGCCGCATTCTCGGTACAGAGAAGGTAATCTCACCCAAACCACAAATGGGCGCTGAGGATTTTTCCCGATACCAGAAAGTCATTCCTGGCTTCTTCTACTTTCTCGGGGTCGGCAATCGCGTGAAGGGGATTGAGGCGATGATTCACACGCCCGAGTTTGATGCAGACGAAGACGCTCTGCCCCTCGGAGTGCGGGTCATGTCAGCCGTTGTTCTGGATTTTCTGGAACGGCCCGCGACCCGTAAATAGATGCCCAATAGACGCCCAATAGAAGATAGACGCCGACTGCTTCCGAGCAGCGCGATGTTGCTCAAAGAAGTGGCTGTGCGCGCAAATTGTCTTCATCTGCGGTCTCTGGTACTGGGCTTCGTCTGCCTGCCTTGATGCTCGCCTCACCGCTCGCAAGGTCAAGCGCTGCGCGTGACAGACAAAAGGCTGAGACTCCGATTCCGGAATACAACATCACGCTTGTGGTCAATTACCAGGCCGCAAGTTTCACGGGAACCGAGGTCGTTGCTTTCACCAACACTGCACGCGAATCGATCGATGCAGTCATCTTCAATCTCTATCCGAACCTTGGGCAGGAAGATGAGAACAAACCTCGCCTCACGGTTAGTCGCGTCAGGTTCCGCGAACGGGACCTGGCGTTTTCGCTGCAGTCGCGCGGGGTTGTCCTCAAGGTCGCCCTGCCGGGAAAACTGGCGACGGGTGAGAGAGCGGAGCTAGCGATCGACTTCGCCGCGGTCATACCTCGGGTGGCGGCTGAGGAGACCAGCCTTTTGGCGCATTTTCTCGAAGAGATCAACGACGCGATCGGCGACGAGCGCGCTGACAGCGCGGCGCGTGAAATATTCTTCGCCACCGACGAAGCGGTACTCCTGGGTTACTTCTTCCCGCTCCTCGCCTCCAACGTCAGCCAGGACCTTGATCGCCTTCCGGCAGCGGGTGTCAAGAGTGCGATCTGCGCCGAAATAGCCAATTATCGCGTCAGGGTCTCGGTCGAGAACGGAATTACGGTAGTTGGTTCGGGCGAGGTCGTTGACCGTTCAGTTGCGCGCGGCGAGGGGCTCGGGGGGCGCCAGCTTGTCGAGTTTCGCGCTGCAAATCTTCGGAGCTTTGCGCTCGTTCTTGGCGAACACCTGAAGCCGATGGAGCGAAAGACGAGCGCGACCACGATCACGGGTTTCTTCCAGCCGGGATCAGAGAAGGTAGGTCAACGTATTCTGGAGCTCGCGGCGCGGGCAGTTGACGTCTTCAGCCGCGCGTTCGGGCCTTACAGCGGTCCGACATTGAAGGTCGTGGAATTGCCGCTGCCTGCCAGTTTTTCGGGAATCGACTTGCCGGGAATGGTTGTGCTCGCCCACGCCTACTTCGTTGATTTCGATTCGCCGCAGCCGCACCTTCCGAGCATCGTGCGATCACAGGCCGATGTCATCAAATCCGCACTTGAGTTCACGCTGGCACACGAGATTGCTCACCAATGGTGGGGCGGCATTGTCGGCAGCGATCCGCAGCGCTCGCCGTTCCTGGATGAGTCGCTGGCACAGTTCTCGGCGGTCTATCTCTACGAGTCGATCGAGGGAGTTGAACTCGCTGAAACAGTGATCGAGCAGCAGGTGCGGGGCACCTATTTCACGTATCGGATGTTCGGCGGGTCAGACATTGAAGTGGAGCGGCCGCTGCGAGATCTCCGCAGCCGGCTGCAATACGCGGCGATCACCCAGGCGAAGGGCGCCTTCTTTCTTCTTGAAATGCGTCGGCAGATGGGGGACGAGAAATTCTTTGCGGCTTTACGCGACTACATCAACGAGAATCGGTACACGATCTCCTCGCCGGAAAAACTGAAATCTGCCCTGCTCGCAGCCTCAAGCGATCCGCGGCTGCTTCGAGCCTCGATGCGGCGCTGGCTGGAGGAAAAGCATGCCGATGAGGATATAGGAAACCCGACGACGACTCTCCTTCCACAGGGCAACACCGGGATGCGAAAGTTGGGGCGTCTTTTTGTCTGGATTGGCAGGGCTGCCGCGCGCCCGTTCTAGAGTTATGTTTTGAGGTATTAGCCTGGCGGCCAGGTAAGACTTCTACCACCCAGCAGATGTAGATGAAGGTGAGAAACAGACTGTCCGGCGTCTGAGCCTGTATTGATGACAGTGCGAAAGCCGCTCTCCGCAATCCCCAGTTGATTGGCAATTTTTGCAGCAAGACGAAGGAGGTGGCCAAGCAGGGGTTCATCGCCCTGAGCGGCATCATTGAGCGAATCCATATGTTCGCGGGGGACGATCAGGATATGCGTCGGAGCTTGCGGCTTCGCATCGGCAAAAGCGCACGCGCGCTCATCCTCAAAAACCTTCTTTGCGGGAGTCCCTCCTGAAAGAATCTGACAAAATAAACAATCGTTCTCGGCCATTCGTTCACCTCTTTTGCGTGTTGGATAAGTAGGTGATACTACCATAATTCAATACCTCCGC
>JBDTUW010000202.1:0-7126 GCA_040007555.1 Acidobacteriota bacterium
GCCGAGGGCGGTGTGCTGGTCATCGGGCGCGACGACAAGGGCAAGGCCGTCGGTCTGCCGGATGCCCAGCGCCTGCTGGTCGAGTTGCCGAACAAGATCCGCGACCTGCTCGGCGTCGTAGCGGAGGTCAACCTGCGCACCGAGCGCGGGAACGACTACCTGGAAATAGTAACGCCGGCCTACCCCAATCCCATCAGTTATCGCGGCCACTACTATCAGCGCAGCGGCAGCACCTTGCAGGAACTGAAAGGCGCGGCACTGGACCGCTTCCTGCTCCGCCGCTACGGTCGCACTTGGGATGGCTCGCCGGTTCCGGGCGTCGCCGTGGCGGACCTGTCACCGCCGGCGCTGGCGCGCTTTCGCTCGCTCGCGGCGCGCAGTGGGCGACTGGACGCAGCGGCCCTGGCGGAAGCCGATGCCGGACTGCTGGAGAAGCTCAAGCTGACGGAGGGCAGCTACCTCAAACGTGCCGCCGTGCTGTTGTTCCATCCGGACCCACTCTGGTTCGTGACCGGTGCCTTCGTCAAGTTGGGCTTCTTCCGTTCGGAATCCGATCTGGCCTACCACGACGAGATCGTCGGCGACCTGTTCTCACAGGTGCGGCAGACGCAGGACCTGCTGTTCACCAAGTACCTCAAGGCCGCGGTGACCTATGAGGATATCGTGCGCGTCGAGCGTTTCCCCGTGCCACGCGAAGCGCTGCGCGAGGCCGTGCTCAATGCGCTCATCCACCGCGACTACGCGGTGCCGGCGCCAGTGCAGATCAGGGTCTATGACGAGCGGCTGGTGCTGGTGAATCCGGCCGTGCTGCCGGATGGCTGGACGCAGGCGTCGCTGCTGGCTCCGCACTACTCGCATCCCTTCAATCCGGACATCGCCAATGCCTTCTTCCGCGCCGGCGAGATCGAGGCGTGGGGTAGAGGCATCCAGCGCATCTTCGACGCCTGCCAAAAGGAGGGGGCACCTGAACCGGTGCTGCGCTTCGAGGCGAGCGGCCTGTGGATCGAGTTCCCCTGTGCGCAGGCGTATCTGAACGCCATCCGGGGAGATGTCACCCCCCAAGTCACCCCCCAAGTCACCCCGGAAGTCACCCCGGAAGTCAGGCTTGTCACGGTGATGTCCGGAGAACAAACACGCCAGGCCCTTCAGATCGCCCTGGGCCTGAAGGACGACGAACACTTTCGGAAGGCGTATCTCCTCCCCGCACTGGCGAATGGGCTCATCGAGATGACGATTCCGGACAAGCCCAACAGCCGCCTTCAGAAGTAGAGACTCACTGAAGCCGGGCGCGCCGCGCTGAAAGCCGTTCGCGCCAAAGGAAAGCAACCGTGACGCAGACCATCCGCCCCGAGCGCGTCACCCAGAACCGCGTCGTCGCCCTGTTCACCGATCCGGCGCGCCCCGATCACCTCGGCTACCGCTACCTCGGCGAGTAGAGCAAGCGGGACAACAACCGCGCCATCGAGACGACGCTCCTGCGCGACAACCTGACGTCGAAGAGTCTATCGCAATCCGTTCAGAACGAAATCGAAGACATCGAAATTTCTCAATGGAGTGGTCAGAGGGATATTCGCGTACTTATCATTCAATGGCCGAGAGAACATCAGGTAAACATTTCTTTCCGCAAGCCCGCCATGCGAACGTAGCCGCCTTCCCCCGAGTCCCGAAAGATCAAGCGTGGCTTTGCTCTTCCCCAGGACGGTACCCCGATCGCTGATCACCACCAGGTCGCCGATACGATCTGCGGGCAGATCGAATGTCCTGGCCGCCGCATCCCGATTGAGCACCACCTCCACTCCGGGCTGCTGGCTCAGCCGATTGAGGACCGCGACCGGGGATACCGACGGATTGAGAAAAATAGTTGCGTACGATCCCAGGGCCCCGTGGTGCTTCACATAAGGGTCCGTGATGGGCAGAATCACTTTGGCCTTTTCCGGTCCAAAAGCCTGGTCCAGCACGTCCTGCAAAAACACGATATTTGGCGAGCCATCGGGTTTGGATTTATCGTTCATGCCGTGGTCCCCCGTCAGGGCAACGGTGGCTCCCAAAGATTGGAGACGCCCAACCGCAAGGTCGATTTCGACATAGAATTCGGTCGCTTCTTTTGAACCGGGAGCGTATTTGTGCTGAATGTAATCGGAGAGGGACAGGTACATTAAATCCGGCTTCTCGCGTTGCAGGATCTTAATTCCTGCTTCGAGAACAAACAGTGAGAGGTCACCCGAATACTCGCTCGGCAGCGACTTCCCCACATATGCCAGACAATTGTCGATTCCGCTGATCTGCTTGGTACAGCGGTCTGCCTTTTCCGCGGAGAAGGAGATGCCGTCCTTCAGACCGTACGCCAGCATCTTCGTCAGTTTGTCCTTGGCCGTGATGGCAACCACCTTTGCACCATTTTGAGAAAATCTCGCCAGAATGCTGTCGGCCCGGAGGAATTCCGGCTGATCCATCATTTGCTCCTGGCCGGTGACTGGATTCAGAAAGAAGTTGCCAGAGATCCCATGCACGGATGGCGGTACGCCAGTAATTACCGAAATGTTATTTGGATTGGTGAAGCTGGGCATCGCATCCACCGCGATCGAGGCGAAGCCTTCTGTCATCAGCCGCTTGAAGTTTGGAAGGACGCCCTGAGCCAGCCCTGCATGTACATAGGCTGGATCACCGCCGTCGATGCAGATTACCACCACTGGCGTCCTCGGCCATTGATAGGACTTGCCGTTGACCTCGATTCGCTGCGGATGATTCTGCGCGGCGAATTCGATGCACGGGAGCAGCAAAGCCAGACAGACGGTTACTGTAAGGGCAAATCTTCGTCGCATTGTCGGACTCCTGTGGGGGATTTACTTCAATCGGACCTTTGCTTGACCGTCAACATATCAATCAAATCCGGAGGGGGATCAGTCGCTGCGTCATGCGCCTGCGTTTTTCTTGCGCCCGCACTTCTTTCTTTGTAAGACGGGGCATTGGCGTTAGAATTGCGCTCAAAGTCAGAAAACCTGTGTAACTGGTCTGGAGGTTTGCGATGATGCCTACTCGTCTGGCGGTCCTCGTCATGGCACTTCTTGGCGTGGCGGCTTTAGCGGCCATGCGGCCGAGCAGCGCCAGCAATCAAGCGGGAAGCCCAAGCTTCACCAAGGATGTCGCGCCGATCATGTTCAAGAACTGCGCCACGTGTCACCGCGCAGGCGAGATTGCGCCCATGTCGCTGCTCACATATAAGGATGTCCGGCCTTGGGCACGGTCGATCCGCGAGAAAGTGATCAGTCGCGAGATGCCTCCCTGGCATGCCGATCCGCAGCATGGCGAATGGTCAAACGATCGCCGCATCTCTCAGAAAGAGATTGATACCATCGTCCGCTGGATCGATACGGGCGCCAGGGAGGGAGATCCGAAAGATCAGCCCCCGGCACCGAAGTTCGCCACCGGATGGCAGATCGGCGAGCCGGAGCAAATCATTTATATGCCGGAAGAGTTCACTGTCCCGGCCGACGGCTCTGTCCCGTATAAGTATTTTACCGTCCCGACCAACTACACCGAGGACAAATATATCACGGCGCTGGAGGCGCGAGCCGGCGACCTCTCGGTCGTCCACCACATCGTCATCTATGTCCGCGAGCCCGGCAACGAGCAGCCGAAGAAACGTGATATCGGGACAGGGCTGCTCGGCGCGCTATCGCCCGGGATGACGCCTTTCATGGCCAAGCCGGGCACCGCCAAGCTGATCAAAGCCGGCTCGCAGCTTGTCTTCCAGATGCATTACACGCCGAGCGGTAAGGTAACAAAAGACCGCTCGATGGTCGGGCTGAAGTTCGCCAGCGGACCGGTCGAGAAGGTGATCACTACGACCGCTGCCTATGATATGCGGTTCGTAATTCCGGCCAATGCCCACAATCACGAGGTGAAAGCCGTCAGCATCATCGATGAGGATACGGAAATCGTCAGCTTCTCACCGCATATGCACCTGCGCGGCAAAGACTTTATTTATCGGGCCATCTACCCTGATGGTCGGACTGAAGTGCTGCTCTCGGTTCCACGCTATGATTTCAACTGGCAGGTCTACTACTACCCGAAGAAACCATTGAAGCTGCCGAAAGGGACTCGCATCGAAGGGATCGCACACTTCGACAATTCGCGCAAGAATGCCCTCAACCCCGATCCGGGCAGCGACGTGCGCTTCGGTGAGCAGACCTGGGAAGAGATGATGAACGGCTTCTACGACTACACAACCGACGTCAAACAGCTCAACAAACCAGCCAGCGCCGGGTCGAGCGGAGGCAAGTAGTCGACCAATCTATGCCGATGTTCGGACGGGGCTGTTAATGAGAAGGTCAGCTGGGCTGATTTGATGGCCTGGAAAAGAGAGGCGAATGGCGTACCTACTGCTCATTCGCCTCGTCACGTCGTTGGATAGCTCTCGGAGGAAAATTGAAAGCGGTGATACCTTCAAGAAAAATACCGCGACGGCGTTTTGTCAAACTGCTTGCTACATCAGCGGCGGGGCCTTGTTTCATCCCGAGCGGCGTTATCGGTGGACCTGGTCGGCCCGGGGCTAACGATCGGATCGTGACGGCGAACATTGGCGTCGGCGGGATGGGAAGCAACCACGTTCACGAAGATGCTGCCGCCATTTGCGACGTGGACGAGGAACATCTCGCGAAAGCTGCTAAGAGAGTTACGAAGGGCTCGCCCGCGTTCTACAAAGACTACCGACGCATCCTTGACCGGAAAGATATCGACGCAGTTTTCATCGGGACTCCGGACCATTGGCATGCGCTGATGACCGTTCACGCGTGCCAGGCCGGCAAGCACGTCTATTGCGAGAAGCCGACGGCCCGCACTATCGAAGAAGGTCGCGCCATGGTCAACGCCGCCCGGTACTACAACCGAGTCGTGCAGATCGGCCTTCAGGGGCGCTCGAACGCGAACGCGCGCGCAGCGTGCGAGTATGTCCGCAACGGGATGCTCGGACGCGTCTCGCGCGTTGAGCTCTGGCACCCCGTCAATTACTCGACCAGGGACTGGGGCGAGTCACAGACCCCCCCGAGGCATCTGGACTGGGAGATGTGGCTGGGACCAGCTCGATGGCAGCCCTACCATCCGCTCCGCTGCCATTTCAACTTCCGCTGGTTCATGGAGATCGGGGGAGGTTTCATCCGCGATCGCGGAAACCATGCGCTCAGTATTGTCTCCTGGTTGCTGAATAACGACGATTACACAGGGCTGGTTAAGGTTGAAGCTACCGGTACGCCGAAGGTCGAAGGGCTTTACGACGTCCCAGCCACTTTCGAGGCGCGCTGGGAGTTTGGCAATTCCGACTGGTCCGTCACGTGGAGCCAGCCAGGCCAGCCGAACGCCCGATTTCCGGGCGAATGGGGAGCGACTTATTACGGCGACAAGGATAGCCTGGTAGTTCTGGGGGGGGATGGCGGTTGTTCAACTGAGGAAAAGGCCATGAAGTTCCAGGTCCCGTCCGGCGGTGTGCGCGTGAACTTGCATCCAAGTACGACGACAAGAGCTACAGATCGTCACCGTGACAATTTCCTGGACTGTATCCGCACGGGGCAACGGCCGGTCATGGATGTGGAGATCGGTCAACGCACTGTTGCGCTGTGCAACATCGCCAACATCGCCTATGTTACCGGTCGGAAGCTGGTATTCGACCTGGCCACTGAGAGGTTCGTGGGAGACGAAGAAGCGAATCGCATGCTGAGCGTTCCTTACCGGGCGCCCTGGACCTTGTAGTACTGTGGTCCTCCAGAGTTGCAGGGAGACTAAGCGAGATTGGAAATGAGCACCATTGATGCCAAAAGCAAGCGCGACAAATCCGTACTCCAGACATTTCTGGAAACGCTGGGTAACGAGAACGGCGAAGCGCGGGCCGCCGCGATCTTAGCCGCGCAAGGCATAGGTGCCGACGCGGTTCTTCCGCTGGCTAAGATGATCGGAGGGCACAACCTGGCGGCGGCGAAGGCCGCCTCCGAAGCCCTGAAAAGGATCGTTCACCACGCGGCTCGTCCAGGCACGGCCGCGGAAGCGAAAGCCGTCTCGACTCATCTGCTTCAACTCGCGACGAGCGATCAACCGGTTGCAGTCCGGCGAGAGGCCAGCCATCTCCTTGGCTACGTTGCACTGGAGCACCAGGCAGAAAGGATCGCAAGTCTGTTGCGTGATCCGGTACTGCGTGAAGATGTGCGCCAGACATTACAGCGGATACCAGGTAGGAAGGTAGACACGGTCCTGGAAGATGCCCTAAGAACCGCGCCGCCCGAATTCGCCGTGGCTATCAAGTTGACGCTGCAACACCGGAGCGGAGTGAGAGATAAGAAATGACTCTCAAATTCCGTGACCTTCGTTGCGCGCCGGCCGCCCCGAGCCACAAAGCCGTTTTGAATACTACCAACGAACATCTTCACAAAGGACGCTAGCCAGAAACGTCCTTCAAGTATTTTACTTCGTAGATGTCCACCCGCTGATCACGCCGGGCGAAATCGAGGATCAGACTGCTCGCAGACGCGACGAGAAGGCCCTGGTACTCAACGCAAAACTGTCCTTCGGGAAAGATCTCAAGCTGGCTGTCAAACTGTTCCTTCGTCCACGGTTCCATGCCAGGAAAGCATCGCCGCTGGAGCGCAACGATGCTTTCGAAAATCGTACAACTAGATTGCCTGGGAGGGAAAACGTGGCGCGAATGAGTCAAGTTATCTGCTGTCCGTTTTGCCTGGAGTACGACCAGGAGACGAAGGCGCAAAGAAGAGTTGGGAATTCCGGGTTTTTAGTGGGTAAAGTCCGACGGAAAACATGAGTTTATCGCTTTGGTGCCAATCCCGGGACATAGGGGTCTGTCGAGGACTCTCTCATTCGACCATCGTCGTCGCAGGTTGGATGTCGCGGGAGTTTGGACATTCTTCGCGGAGGGCAATTCGGCTGCTCCGCAGCGACTGGAGTTTGGCCATTTCCGCTGGGTTCGATCCTGGAGTGCGCGCGGCTTGCCGCCGCTTTCTTCTCTCCACCTTGGTACAGTGCAAGGCGCCGCGGAGCAGCGCCGTGGAGATTGGACATTTGCTCTGAACCGCGAAGCGGTGAAAGTCTTTTAGCCCAGTGCGTGAGCGCTGGGTTCACGGTT